>CAYZQI010000019.1:34642-47947 GCA_964480455.1 uncultured Cytophagaceae bacterium | reverse complement strand
GCTGATCGGTAGCCTTTCCGAGGTCGATGATGTTGGCATTTTTTTTCAAAGACACATACAGAGCCAATGCCTGCTTTCCATTGATTCTAACTATTGATTTTATGGGAGAAACATAGCCCCTCTTGATGCTCGCAATGTCTCCAAGCGGAATGGTTTCACCCTCGTTTCCAATCGGAATCAGTAGATTTTTAATCGCTTCTACCGATTCAAAATTTCCAGTGGCTTCTAGTATTAGCCGCTCTTCTCCAAGGTTTACTTCGCCAGAAGGAATGATGATGTTACTGCTTGAAATGATATTTTTTAATTGATTGGAACTCAGACCGACACTTACCAATCTGGCTTCATCATACTCCACATATATTTTTTCGTCCACCGTACCGCCAATAATCACTTTGGCAGCGTCATTTAGCGCAATGAGGTCGTCTTTGAGTTCATCTGCATATTTCTTCAGCTCGTCATAATCAAAACCATCAGACATTAAACCTACCGAGATGCCATAAACCACTCCAATATCTTCATCATTGAGGTCAGGCCCTTTTATACCATCGGGCAAATCATTTCTGATATTTTCTATTTTTCGTCTGGACAAATCCCAAATTCCTTGAAGCCTATGCTGAGGAACATCATCTTTGAGGGTAACGCTAATAATAGAAACACCCGTGCGGCTCTGACTTTTAATGGTTTGTACCTCAGGAATTTCCTGAAGCACTTTTTCAATTTTTGTACTTACCAAGGACTCAACCCGTTCGGGGCTTGCTCCCGGAAATTGTGTAACAATGGTGGCAGTACGAACCACAAAGGGCGGCATACTGTCTCGGGAAAGCCCTCCATACCCGACAACACCAAGAGCGGCTATGACGACAAGGGCGAGCGTAGTAACTCGATTGTATTTAAGTGCAATTCCAGTTAAGTTCATCTTTTATT
Source organism: uncultured Cytophagaceae bacterium (assembly GCA_964480455.1). Classification (GTDB taxonomy): domain Bacteria; phylum Bacteroidota; class Bacteroidia; order Cytophagales; family Microscillaceae; genus JAABSX01. The sequence continues at coordinate 47,023 of CAYZQI010000019.1, read as the reverse complement.
GGTCTAAGAGTTTAACCTGTTTACCTTCGTATAAATAGCTTAGGCCTGCCACAGCTATAGTATCGCCTTCACTCACTCCCGATTTTATTTCATATCCGTTTTGAGTGATTTCTCCCAGCTTAACGGCTACTTTTTTCGCAGTATAGACATCTTTTTTAGAAGAAAGTTTAAATACAAAATTACCCTCGACCCCACTGCCAACGGCCTTTACAGGAACTATCAGCGTGGATTTCTGACTGGCAGAGCCAAATTTAAAAGTTACTTCGGTGGGCATATCAGGACGCAATGCGGTGCTTCCATTACCATCTATCAAAACAGTTACTGGATAAGTTACACCTTTTGAAGAAGAACTGTACCCTATTTCGGTAATAGTTCCTTTAAAAGGCTGTTCTACTGAACCCACCGAAACAAGTACCTCATCTCCATTTTTGATTTCGCTGATATATTTTTCAGGTAGCCCCACCTGAGCTTCTATATCATTGTTCCCTTCTTTACTCATGACAATAATGGTATTTCCAGACTTTACCACTTCATTGATTTCACTTTTTACCGAAGAGATGACACCACTCATAGGGGCGACTATTGTGGTGTAGGAGATTTGAGATTTTTGTAAATCCAGTCTTTTCAGAGAGATTTCATAGGAAGATTTTGCATTCGAGAACGAAGACTTTGCTTTTTCATAATCGTTTAAAGATGCATTGTTTGTCTCATAAAGTTGTTTGCTCCTTTGTAAGCTGGAAGCAGCATTATCGTATTGTACTTTCGCACTTTGCACATCTGCCAAGGCCTGCTCATAGGCTAATCTCACATCTTTCTGGTCTAGTTGAGCCAACACTGTTCCTGCGTTCACACGTTGCCCTACTTTGGCGTTGAGTACCAAAATAAGCCCTCCCGTGCGGAAGCTCAAATTGGTAATCGAGGCAGACTTAGTAACCCCAGAATAACTCCTTTCAATGACACCCCCCGTCTGTTCGACCTTTGCGTATTTTACAGCCTTTAATGCTTCTTTTTGATTTGCATCTTCCTTTTTTTGGCAATTTTGAAAAGAAAAAGAAAGCAGGAGTAGTGCTACATACAGTTTATTTTTCATAGGATATGATTTAACGGTTAGAAACATATTCTAAAAATCTATTTTGAAAATCAGCTAATTCGTCTTCGGAGGAAAACATGCTAAAAAACCCAAGTCCATACTCAATTTGGAGGTTGGTGGCAATGTATTCGTACACCGAGAGTGCAGCTCCTAGCTGAGCTCCCAGTGCGGCTTGTTGGGCATCTATCACCTGCGTAATGTTTGCATTGCCTGCTTTATATTTGCTCTGCACCAACTTGAAGTTTTGCAGGGCATTTTCTGCAGATGTTCTACTAAAACTCAGGTTAGTGGTAGTACTCAACAAACTTACGGTGCTGGTTCTGATGCTTAAATCTAGTGCCTGCTCTAAGCTGGTATTAGAATATTTCAATTGCTCAAGCTGTATTTGAGAGCGTTGCTTATTGACCCTTCTGCTATTGCCTGTAAAGATGGGATAGGACACACTAAGCCCAACGAACCATGAATTATTCTGTAAACCATTTCCAAAAGGTGGAATCATGGGGTTTGGAGGTGGCATTTCAGACCCTTCTCCTCCTCGGGCAAGAATTTGAGTAGTTTGTGCTTGAAAGGCAATGGTAGGAGCGTATAGCAGTCGGTTGTTGAGTTTGAGCTGTCGTTCCGTTGCCTTAATGTTCTCCAACAGCTGCATTTTGTTTGGATTGTTGGCAATACTTTCTTCAACCAGAAAGTCAGAGGCAATTTTCAAATCTTGCGGTGTACGCACTAGCCCAGCCAGCAAACCACTTCTGTACTTGGCAAATAAATCGCCCTCTATTCCAATATCCTCTACTTCAAAACCATTTTCCAGTGTATTTGCTAGCAAATTATTCAGCTGAATTTTCGTGGCAATCAATCTTGCCTGAGCTTCAACTAGAGATTGTGTAGCATTGGCCAGTTCGCTTTCCCAGCGGTAAAGGTCGGAGTTATCCGTTGAACCAATCTCGACCCTTACTTTGGCAAGTTCTAAATTGGCACGGGTGTTATCGAGGTTTTCCCGTTGAATTGCTAGGTTTGTTTTGGCTGTTAAAATATTGAGATAAGCGTTATAGGTATCAAAAAGCACGTTCAGAACATCTACTTTGGTTTGATACTCTTGTGCCTTTTTTAGATACTGCCCTATTTTTATGGCAGCCAAGGCTTCTTCTGAATAAATTACCTGTGTCAGGGTGAGGTCAAGGTTTAATGTTCTTTCCGAGGAGTTGATGATGGCATTGGCACGTTCCTCGTTGATTTGTACGCCTGTTAATCCACTGGTCAGCGAAGGAAGTACATTTGAGCGACTTGACAGTATATCCAGTTCTGCTATGTCAATGTCTTTATAGCTGATTTTCAAGTTTAGGTTTTCTTCCAGTGCCTTACTTGCGATTTCAGCAAAGGTATATGCGTTACTATCTCTGCCTCTATTTCCCACTAAATTAGCGGTAAGTGCAACTTCAAATGGAGGAGAAAAACCTATCTTTTGGGCTGTTTCAACATTTAGCGTAAAACGCTCACTTGTGTTGAGTGTTACGGAAAATTCCCCAGCGTTGCGTCCTGCCAGAATATCATCGGAGAAAATGGCAATTCTCCGAAGCACTTGTTGTAGTCCATTATCTCCCGAAGCCGACCCCAAAACGCCCAACGCTACGTGCTGCTGTGATGCTGAAAAAGAAGGGATTTTTTGTTCAATCAAATACTCACTGATGGCTTCCACATAAGCCTGGTCGTAACTGATTAGGGCAGAAAAATAGACTGCTTCTGCTGAACCAATAGCTTGGATAGCATCTTCAATATCTTCTACTGCCTGAACAATGGAAACCTCAATGCCTAATTCCTGCTGGATAGAATCAACCAATACTTGTCTTACTGACTCGTCGATGCTTTTATTGGTAACGGGGTCTATCAATAGGGTCAAGCGCTCGAACCCAACCAGTTTTTTAAAACTTTTCATTTCCTTGATAATGTCCCTTGCCGTAAGGACATAAGTGAAATTCTTTTTCCCTGATTTACCATTTTTAAAAGGAATTCCTAGAATAAAGGGGTCAATCACTCCCAAACCAATTACTGGAATCGGCAGGGAAGGAAGTTGAGAAAGGGACTTGGTAGAAAGTCCGCCTATGGCAATGATAAAGTCAGCCTTTATACTTCGGTAGGCAGCCTGAACTTCTGCCTCTGAAGAGAGATTAAAAAACTGAATATCCTCAGATGAATTGACCTTTAAATTGAACCCTATGATTTTATCAATTTCTTGAATCAATGAACTGACTATAAACTTGGTCTTTTCCGATTCGGCCAAATCGGTTATAATCCCAACCTTTACTTGCCCATAGAGAAAATTGGTAGTGGTTAATAAAATTAAAAAAAGGCTAAATTTTCGCATAAAATTAAAAGGTTGAGAACCATTCAACAAAGTTTGATTTCACTAGCATTTCTTGCCTAAAGAAGATAATACAGAGATGAAGATTTTTACTCAACTCTTGTTAATTTGACAGTCTTCGACATAAAGCCTGCTTTGACCTGCATGTCAAGGGTGTTGTCGTTTATCTTTTTTAAAGTAGCATTCACCAATCGGTTTTTATTTACTGCATAAAATTTTCCTTTCCAGATATTCCCCTCTTGTCTAAAATCTTGCAGAATTACTTTACCAACAATATTTTCCTTGTCCGATTTTATTGCAGTGCCATTAAAGACGTTTCCCTTTTTCTTGATTTCAACTTCGGTTACATTGTCAGGCATTTTCCATTTACCTTCCATCGGGGTTTTTCCTTGTGAATACACCGAGAAGGAAAACAACATGCAAATGATTACTAATAGATTTTTTTGATGTATTAAAAATTTCATGGTACTAAAATTACTTTTTATTTTAATGTAAGTGTCTCAAAACTGACTGCAGTTAGCCTCTATGACCTCTTCTGTATAAACTGTATTACACTCCTCACAAAAAAGGCTTTTCGAGAAGCAACTTGCTTTACTCATTCTAAAATTAGGGGCAAACAATACAGGAGGTGAATGACCAGCTTCAGGTGCAACGGTGAGGTCGCTACACACATTATTTTCCACTAAGGCATTATGAAGCCATCTCGATCCACCCGAACCCAAGGCGGTGCTATCGATATTTACGATAGGGTCTTCATCACCGTGAAAAGCAATCATAGGAATCATTTCAGCAGGAGATACATCTTCTATTCTCACAGCACCCCAGCTCATAAATAGCCCTTTGAGGGTAAAGGTAGTAGTAAGGTTGTTACCTGAGGTGTTTAAAGAACCTAATAGGTCAATCAAGGAGGGGTTTACTACATTCCAGTCTTCTTGACCGGCATAGTGTAAATTAGCTGCAGTAATTGCCCCTGCACTCTGCCCACCCGCAAACAACCAATTTGTATCGATTCCATAAGTATCAGCATTTGCTACAATCCACCGCATGGCGGCATGTGCATCTTGCTGTGCACGATAAATGGCTCGTCCTTCTGGAAGGTCTCCCAATCGGTAATTGATAGAGGCGCAGACAAACCCTTTTCTTGCCAAAGCCATGCAGTCACCACGCATCATATTTTTATTACCAGCAACGAAGCCACCACCGAACAACTGCAGCACAAAAGGTCTTTTCTCGAGTGAATCTACCAAAGAATCGGGCATATAAATATCCAGCAGTAGCGTGGTTAAAATACCTTCGGAATCAGGTGCTTGAGCATACTCAATATCCTCGATTACTTTTATTTCACTGTCTTCAAAATAATTTACTTCGGTAAACCTGTTATCAGCGGTACAAAATATGGGAGTTACTGGAGTAGGCTCAATGGTTCCTGCATCATTTTCTGAACAACCTGTGAGAAAAGGAAACAGCCCAAAGAAAAATAGTACCCGAATACTTAGATTTAGGTTTATCATTTTTATTTTATTTGAGTGATATTAATTAGAAATTCTCATCGGATTATCTAATGCATTAATTACGGGTTCTAAATCTCGTGGGCCAGGCTGGGTGTATAACTGTCCGGCAGGCGGTGTAGTACCAGGTCCTCTAGGATTGTAGAGAGGAGCATAACCACCTTCTAAGCTTGGGATTTCGAGGAAAGTAATGTTTCGGGCTGCAGCATCATCTCCCACAAGGATAATATCAATGTAATTGTCTCTATCTTCGGCATAACAGTCGTTATACTCAATCCCATTTCCTTCCTTTCTTCCTAAGTCAGAGAGTCCTAGTACTCTTAGGGTTCTTCCTAGTACTTGGTAGTCCACCCCTACTTCTTCAATCAGTTCAGTCTCACCATCTACTCCGATGGCATGAATTCTAAAGAATCTTTCGTAATCTGTTGGTTTTACTCCACGTATTCCGTCTGGCGAAAAGCCGCCTGTGGTTAGCATTCTAAGCCTGAATTTCTCATTGTTGCCGTATAGTGCCAACTCATCGCCGTACAGTGCAAACTCATCATTCGGAAGGGTCGCATTTTGATTATTAAATAACAGGTTGTAGGTTCCTTCGCCGATTGCTTGTTGCCCTACATAGTTTAGCTTTGCACCTACCAGCCTTGGTCCGTTATTTTCATCGTAGGGGCTTGAATTATCTTCATTTACCCAAGTAAGACCTACAGCACTTACCATTTGATTATTTGGACCTACCAGCATCAATGGCGTATTGTCTGCTACAATTTCCACTTTTGTAACAAAACGAGCTTCGGGGTCAGAGCTTGGTTTTTTATTTCCCCATTCTCCAAAAATGGTTACACAGTTGCGTTCATTATTTTCCCAGTTGGGTTGTGGGCTGGTCGCTATTGGCTTAAGGACTTCTCCTGTGTTGATTGTTATTTGAAAATCTGTCAGGTCAATGGTACTTGTTACTACTGGCCAGCTAAATACAATAGGAAGTCCATCAACTCCTATAGCTCCATCTTTCAGATCCACATAAGGTCTTTCTATGATATAAATATTTGCCAGTTGATCTTGAGTTACGGATATGGTATTGGCTTGTGTATTGGCTGGCGTACAATTCAAATCAGTTAACCATGAACCGCCCGCTTGCTCGACAAAACTTTGAGTAATTTCACCTCCTATGAGACCAATATTATCAGCAAAGCCAAAACTTGCAGAAAGGATTTCTGGTTGGTCAGTCCAATAATCTGCACCAAGCAAACTACCATCAAAAGCGATTGAGAGAGGTGGCCCTGGATACGTTACGGTCGTTTGAACCTCTGGTTCAGTTACATCATCATCATTAGAACAACCAATTGAGATTGTTAAAATCAATAACCACTTAACTAAATTAAATTTCATATCTTTTGAATTAAAATGTTAAAAGTAAATTTACTGAATACAAATTTACCTGAGTGAATCTTAAATCCACTTTACAAAAGATAAGAAATGAAATTATGCTATCTTTTTTTGGCTATTCTATTTCTAATTCGGCTTAAGGAGACAGGTGTTATACCCAAGACATTGGCTATGTACATGTCAGGCACTCGATTGACAAGATTTGGGTGGTCTTTTGTAAATTTCATATATCGTTCTTCGGGCGATAGAAAAACAAAGGTTTCGGTACGTTGAAAAACTCGTTGAATGATTCTTTTGCCAAAAAACGTTCGGCTTAACTGAAGGAGATCAGGGTTTTTGGAAGTTATGTCCAAGAACAATTCATAATCAAAGGAGTAAACTTTTGAATTTTCTAGAGTTTGAAAAAAGAATTTTGATTTTTCATTGATCAAAATGGCGTGTACATTTCCAAAAAAATCTTTTTCGGCAAATAATTGGAATGTAATTTCGCTCCCTTCTTCATTAATCATGTAGCTTCTGACAACTTCTTTTCTAATAAAGAACAACTCCTTTTTTGCAGATCCCTTGGTGATGATAATTTCTCCTTTTTGAAAGGAATGAACTCTGGCATTTCTAAGTATTGTGTATAAGATTCTTAGGTTCATAATGAGTCTAAATCAATTTCTTTTTTTGTGTTACCATAATTCCCGACTGATGTTGCGTAGTTATCTTGATTGGTAGTCCAACAGTTAAGTATGTATGGCTTTTTTCACCGTTTTCACCTCAGCCCCTCCCTTTCAGAGATATATAAGGCTAAGTTACTGAAAAAAAAGGGAATTAGCTTTAAAAAGATATAGCTCTCCCCCCTGAGGGGAGGGTTGGGTGGGGTGTAATGAACAAGTTTTTTTCAGCATACACACTTTAATCAGAGACTACCTTTGACTAACGTTGTGCAAGCACTTGATTTTCAATTATTTGTGATAAGAGAGTAATATCTTTATTATATTTATTAATTACTTCCAAAAGCTAAGTTTTCTTGTTTAGTATCAAATTTGATCAATTAATCAACAATAAAGTTACATTTAAAACGGGTGCAAGTCAAATTTCCCTTTTGAGCCACCTCACCCTTTCCCTTTCCACAAGAGAGGATAGAAGGAAGTCAATTTGACTTGCACCCTTTAAAACTTGAATGTGCGTTTACATTTTCCTTAACAGATTTGATTAGTTAAGACCCGAAATGTTAGTTACTTTGTCAATTACCAAAAAAAAAGCACCTAACAAGTTTAATTGCTAAGTGCTTAACTATCAAGTGACCTTGTCAGGATTCAAACCTGAAACCTTCTGATCCGTAGTCAGATGCTCTATTCAGTTGAGCTACAAGGCCATTTTGTTTTTGACAAATGTCATTGAATTGGACTGCAAATAAAATACATGTTTTTGAGAAAAAAAAATATTCCCAGTTTTTTTTCAAAAAAAGTGCTTTATTTGAAGAAAAAAAGTGTGTAAATGCCCAATATCTTAATAGAAGATTTAGAGATCATCAAGCGATTAATTGATTATCAATCAGTTGTAAAGAAAAACTATCAAGCCCCCCAAACCAAAAGATATTTTCAACTTACAAGATTTTTGTATAAGTATTTTCATTCCAAAGAGGGGGCTATGCACTTTCCGCTTTACCCTGAGGGGCTTACTGCTGAGCATGCAATCGCTTTGCAGACACAGGCAAATCACATTGGAGAACTTATCAATCAACATGCATTAAAAAACATCTCTGAAATGGGCTGTGGTATGGGTTACAATTCTTTTTTATTGGCGCAGCAATTTCCTGAGGTAAGTTTTAAGGGTTACGATATTTCGTTGGCAAGTTTGCGCTTTGCACGCAAGCAGGCACGGAAACAAAACAATCTGAATTATTTTCCGAGTGCTTGGCAATCTCCTCAGCATTGGAATACCCCGATAGACTTACTTTTTGCAGTGGAAAGTTTTTGTTATGCAGAAAATTTAAAACAGCTATTTCCAACACTTTCTTGTAAGCTCAATGAGGAAGGTCATTTTGTGATTTTTGATGCCTTCAACACTTCAGCCATACAGACGGCTTCGCCAGCTTTGCAGCAAGCCATTTCACTCACAGCTTGGGCATTTGCTTTGAAGGCTTGGCATAAGGTAGAGGAAGTAGAAAGTACAGCCCAGCAGTATGGTTTTGTATTGAGAAACAAAATAGATTTTTCGGAGGCTGTGATGCCCAATTTGCTCAGGTTTCAGCGAGATATGCAGGCATTATGTAGGAAAAAATGGTTCGCCAAACTTGCAAAAAGTCGACTTTTTCCTGAGGTACTGCTTGGACACATCACAGGTGGATTATTAGGCGGGCATACCCTTGCAAGCGAGGCACAAGGCTATTTTTATTTACATTTCCAGAAGAAGGCCAGCTAATTTTTAGCTTCTTGTTCTATTGCTTTGTATGCCTCATCAAAATCTCCTCCCACTTTCACATGTTGTATGAGTACTTCAAGTCCATTTTTACCTACTTTATCGAACCAACGTGCTACTTCTTTGCCAGCAGTGAGGTAGGCAATATTGGTATAAAAATTATTATGATTGCTTCTAAAAAACCCATTGATTTTCTGGAGCTGATCAAGCGGAATACTATCTTGTCCTTGTCGGGTATAAAAGAGCCATTTTTGTTGATAGTCTTCATAATGATTATTCTCTGTGCCAGGGTAGCGATAATCTAAGTGCAGTGCTAGCCCCTCATCAAACCAAGCAGGTACTTTATGGATTTTGGCATACCAGCCAATGCGTTCAAAAAACTCTGCATGGCAGAGTTCGTGGCTTATCACGTCAGGATTTACACCATCAGGCTTGATGATGATATACACACCTTGCAAGGTGAGATGCACCATGGCAGGCGTACCAAAATCTCTCCCAAAGTAGGCAAATTCGCTATCATCTGCACAAAAGATAAAAGTAGGACTACTTTCCAAACTTCCCCAGAAAGCCTTGTTACGTTTTCTTGCTTCCTCTACTATTTTTAAAATGCTGGGAGTAAGGCTTTCGGGCATTTGAGGGCTAATGTAGCTTTGGTAAGGGTAACTTTTGAAGGAAGAGTAGCCAATCAAATAACAATGTATAAGGTGAGAAAAAAATAAATAAATCACAAACATACTGAGCACTATCCCCAGAGTGAAGAATGTGAATAAATTTTTCTTTAAATTCAAAAAATATGACAAATTGTTATTAGTAAGGGTTTAAAAATCAAGCACTTAACTTGTAACCAAGTATTAAAAGCTGACGGTTATCTTTTCAGCTTTGAGCAAAAATCTTTGCCAAGTCATCTTCAAATCGAGTGATGTAGCTCATCTGGTTTTCGTGAATATTGGCAACTTCGGCAACTCTTGTAATAACTCTAATAAAAATTTCTACCAATTCTTTGGTCAGTCCGTTCTTATTTTGGCGAATCATAAAAAGAACGTGGTTATAAGTGCTTTCTACATCAGAAGTGGGGGTTTTTTCTATCAGGGTAAAGCGGTCTTCGGCAATCCAGCTATTCTCCCCAAATTCTTCTTGGATAACTTGATGAAAAGCTTTGCGCTCATCTTCTCTCAAGATGTTGTCAGCTTTGGCTATCACAAAAGTTAGTTCACCTACTGCTCTATAAAGATTACGCTCCGTAAGGCTGAGGTCTTTGTTTCGCTTAGTAGTTTTGATGGTAGAGAAAGGCTTTTTATCATGGTCTTGCCCTTCAAGATTTTGGGGTTGTCCATCAAGGCGTAGTTTGGCAAGGCGTAGCTCTGCCTCTAAGTAGGTGATATGCTTTACGAGTGGCTCTACTTTTTGCCATAAATCTTTTTGATTGCGTAGTTCAGCAATATATTGAGCAAGTTCTTTCATGATAATCTAATGCAAGTATTGATTTTAAAGATTAAAGATAAGACTTTCTTGGCTTTTAAGCAATAGCCATGCAAAATATTTTGTAAAATAAATTTTTTGGTTCTTTGACAATTTTTGTGATTGTGTGCGATAAGATGAGCTAAATACTGTTCAGAACATAAATGGCGGCGGACTTCCAGTCCGCTGCTACAGATTTCCACAAAAATTGTCAGACAACCAATTTTTTTAAGCATTTTGCAACTTACAATGTTAGTTATTATCAAGAAACGACTCTATTTATCTAGGTGAGATTATTGAAGCCCTGAGAGACATTTGATGAATTAGGTACTGAATTAGCTTAGATACCTTATTTTTGAGAAGTTTTTTAGAGTCTATCGCTTTTGTTAATGATAAAGCACTCATTAAACTTTTGTTTCTTATTTTAGAGAAAAAGAAGGTTCTTACCCAATTTTAGACTGATAAATTTAAAATCCTGTTTTTTTATTCAGGTTTAGCAACTAAAAAAGTTAGTTCTCTGACAATTTTTGTAGATTATATTATTTTTACTTTAGTTGCCAGCTTGGCAGTGTGAAATCTGTCATTGCAATTTATGCCTTCTCAATGCTCTTTTTACGCATCTGTTCTACAGGGTTACTGGCATACCAACCAGCAGGCTGAAACTCGAAGTCGTGAAGCCTTATGCCTAAGAGTTTACCTTTATTATGGTAATTTATAGACAAAAAACGTGTTGTAGTGTTCTTACTGCCTCGCACCTCATGCCAAGTAGCACTCTCTACATCTTTCCAAGCAATCATTATAATGAGAGAAAAAGGATTTTTTTTTCGCCAGACCAGATGCTCGGGCGTAAGTAGCAGCCCATACCTGAAACGCTTATGTACAGTATCATTTCTAATTTGAATATCTCTAATAAGGTAAATGGGTGCAAGTATAGGATAATATACTATCAAAGCATACAAAAATGTAGTAAAAAACATCAGACCGAGCATTAGCAACGAACCCCAACACGGCATATCATTTCCAAAGGTTTTACCTAGAAAATCATCAAAATCAGTAATCAAATAAGTAGCTACTTGCACTATGAGCATCACTGTCATTAGCAAAAGAGGTAAACTAAAAATAACTCCTACCAGCATCAATATCCAAGAAGTGGCACTGTGGTAGTATTTGCAGTCTTTCAGCCTTGATACATCACCTGTTCGGAGTGCATACCTGTATTCTAGCGGTAGTTCTTTGAGTTTGTGATATATTTTCATGTTCTGTTGATTGATTGGTGATTCTGATAATTACAACAATTGATTCAAAAAAACAAATTAGCCTCTCTATGTCATAAAACACCCTTGGTTGAAGGCAATTCATTGTTGCTAGGGTCTTTGCGGATTGCCATTTTGATGGATTTGGCAAATGCCTTAAAGATGGCTTCTATTTGGTGGTGGTCATTTTCGCCTTCAAATTGGATATTGAGATTACAGAGTGCATTGTCGGCAAAAGACTTGAAGAAATGATGCACCATTTCGGTTGGGAAATCGCCCACACGCTCACGTTTAAAGCTACCCTTCCAGACGAGCCAAGGCCTGCCCGAAAAATCCAATGCTACTTGTGCTAGGCTCTCGTCCATAGGCAAGCGAAAGTGCCCATAGCGTTCTATGCCTCTTTTGTTGCCCAATGCTTTGCAGAAAGCCTCTCCAAGAGCAATGGCAGTATCTTCTATAGTATGGTGCTCGTCTATGTGCAAATCTCCTTTTACTTTGATTTGGAGGTCTAGCTGTGCGTGTTTGGCAAGTTGGTCTAGCATGTGGTCAAAAAAACCAATACCTGTATCATGTTCATACCTGCCTTCTCCATCAAGATTAAGGCTGATATTGATTTCGGTTTCGTAGGTTTTCCTTGAGATTTTGGCACTGCGCTGCGTAGCTTCATAAAGTACTTCTTCTACTTTTAAAAACTGATATATTTCTTCCCAGTCGGTGGTGATGAGTTCTACTACTTCTTCTACTACGGGTTTAGGGTAAAAAATTTCTTTGCTTGGGTCTTGTATCAAGATGCCTTTTGCACCTAGGTTGTAGGCAAGTTCCATGTCAGAGATACGGTCGCCTATCACATAAGAGTTGGCAAGGTCATAGTGTGGGTTGTCAAGGTATTTGCCGAGCATACCCAGCCGGGGCTTGCGTGTGGGGGCG
>CAYZQI010000019.1:0-34632 GCA_964480455.1 uncultured Cytophagaceae bacterium | reverse complement strand
TAGAGAGCGGTCAATGAATACTTCATCAAAGCCAATGCCTTCACTTTGCAAGGTCTGAATCATTTTGTGGTGAGGCTGCCAGAATTGTTCTTCGGGAAACTGCGGTGTGCCTAGCCCGTCTTGGTTGGTTACCATGGCAAGTTCGTAGCTAAACTCTTGCACTATTTTGCCCAAACTCTGGATTACTTTTGGAAAAAAAGAGAGTTTTTCAAGTGAATCAACCTGAAAATCAACGGGCGGTTCTATGATGAGTGTGCCATCACGGTCTATGAATAATACCTTTTTTTTCATTGGATTAGTTATGCTTTTAAAAATAAGCCCTCATCACCCACACGGAAGTTGTGGTTTTGAAGGTTTGCCCAATAGCCTAGCAGGAAGTCTGTCCAATCAATCTGCATACTTTGGGTTTTGTTGATAAAGAGTTCTTCGGAGAGTAAATCCATAAAAACGATGTCTTTATCATTGCTCAGAATGGGCAGAAGTAGTCTGCCATTGCCTTTTTGGTTTTTGAGTTCTCTTATCATCTCGTCAGAGTTTAAGAGATAATAGCTTTGCTTTTGGTAAAAGAAGAGTTTGAAGTCAGCCATTTGTCCGTTTTGTGCTGAGAGCGTGTGCCTGAGTGACTCGGGCAGGTCGTTATAGACGATTTCGCCAAAATTAGGGTGGATTTCGCGAATGGTTTGCAGTAAATTTTTTTGTTCTTGGTGGCTAATCTTGCTTCTAAAAAGCTCTCCTCGGTGTGCGAGGTAGCCGCTGATGAACTTACGAATGTTGTTCCAGAGTTCATCTATTTCTGTTTTTATAATATTGCCATACTCATCAAGCTGATAGCGTCCTCTTTGGAGGCGTGTTGCCATTTGAGAAATAAATACAGCCAAATCTTGATAAGTATTGACATTTTCTCCTTCTTGGGGAACATAAACCAGCTTACCGTCATCGGGGTGCACATAGCTAAATTCGCCTGAGAGATAGAGCAGTACGGGCAATCGCTGTGGGTGAAAGGGCAAATTAAGTTCTTGGGCGAGTTCTGCTTGTGCTTCTATACTCATTTGCTGAGTTTTGTATTCTGCTTTGATTTCGTTGGCACTAAGCAGTCGGCAGATTTCTTGCCCATCAAAAAGTACAAAACCATCTGTACCATTGTGTGTTTTGAGCAATGCTTTGAGTGTTTGAGGAAACTCCACTCCTAGTTCTTGCTCTATTTGCTGTATTTCTTTTTCACCAATGCCCTCATTGAAGCCATCTACCACTACAGGTTGGTGGATTTGATACCATTGTTTGAGTTGATTGAGTGATTGTAGTAGTAGTTCTTCTGACATAATGTTATTTGATTATTGTGTTAGCGAAGCCCTAAGTTAGTATATCTTTTGTTTTTTCAACTTAGAGAGAGGTAAATAATAACTTCGTTTACTTTAATTTATAAGTTGCTGATAATTAGTATTTTAAAAAATCATATTTCACAACTCATAATTTATACTTTCCTTAATTGGCTTTAAATGTTTGATTTTCAAGGCAAAGTTAGCAAGGCAGTGTAAAAAAAGGAAATAATTTTTTGGGTAGTTCAATAAATAAAAAAACCACTCCGAATTTCAAAGTGGCTTTCTATCTTACAATCTATTGGTTAGTAATCTTATTTTGTAACTATTTAGCTGATAGTTACATTAAAAGTAACATCTATGTCAGTGTCCCCATCATTGATGGTAGTAGTTGATGATTTAATACCAGGCTGGTGCTTCAGCGTAACACGTAAAGTACCTGAGCTTGCTGCACCTGTTGTAAAGTTATTGGCAATTCCAATGGGGTTTCCGTTACCATCTGTATCATTGTAGCTGTGAGTAAGATTCAATCCAGCAGACAGCGTATAAAAGAATTGATGTTCATCATCTTCTTCTTCTATTTCAAGGGTTACATTGTACTCTTCATCATTGAGGTCCTCGTCTTCATTTTCATTCAGTAACTGAATGGTTGCTGTATAAGTAGCACCAGCCTCAAGGGTGATGTTGTCTATTGTAGGAGCGTTACCACCCTCTCCATCTAAATCTTGCCAAGTAAATGAAGTCGTACCGATTGCCCCCACTTTTTGAAAGGTAATCTTTAAAGTAGTGATTTCTTCTTCGTCATTGCCTGGCTCGGGCGCATCATCATCATTGTTACAAGAAGTCATTAAAAATAATGCACTAAGTAGAGCAAAAAGTAAAAATAAATTAAGTTGTTTCATCATTGTTAAATAAATTAAAGTATAAAATTAAAATTAAAAAAAAGATTTTGTACCAAAGCTGTAGCTGAGGCGAAGTGTAAAATTTCTACCCATATCATCAGCAAAATATCTGTATCGGTTCATATAATCTCTGTAAGCAGTATTGAAAATATTTTCTACTTCAAAACTCCAAGTAAAAGCACTTTTTTTGAAAGGTACTGTACTTCCAAAAGACAAATTAAGCAGGGCATAACCCGCTGGAGCAGCCGCAAAATCAAAAGGCTCAATTTGCTCACTTGGGATATTTTCTATGTCTTCAATTACTTCTGGCGCGCGGTGCTGTCGACTTACTTGTATAACTTCTATTTTGGCAAATACATTTGCTAATTTTCCCCAGTTGGGCTTTTCATAGTATAATGTATGTTTAAAACGATTGGGGTTCATCCATATCAATTGGCCGGTAGCCCGCATATAAGCCATGTCAGTTCTCACAAAAAGATGTGGCAATAACTCATACTGCAAAGAGGCATCTAAGCCAAAGAAGTCGGCTTGTTGCTGCGTATAGTTAAATACAGGAAATGCCCCTCTGATGGTCAGTGCAATTTCTCTTGGATTCAGAAAGATATAATTCTCAAAATGATGATAGTAAGGACTTAATTCAATCTGCCAACGTTCTTTTTGCCAAGTAAGCGTACTCACTATTTTGAACGACTGCTCGGCTTGGAGATTGGCATCACCCTCTTCTATGGCAGCAGCAGCATGGTGCAGCCCGTTGCTGTAAAGTTCGTTTACGTGGGGGTTTCGTTGGCTTATGCCTAGGTTGGTGCGCCATTGTGTATTTTGGCTGAGGTAATAAATAAATCCCGCATTGGCTGAAATATTATGAAAATTTCGCTCTGGAATACTTAGATTGTCACTTCTATCAAACACATAGCTTTTCAAGTAGATGTAATCATAGCGTAGCCCTAGTTCTGCTTCCCACTTATCTTTCACAAGGCGTTCAACCCAAAAAAGACCTGTGGCAAATTTCTCATAATCTGGAATCAAACGGCGTGAACCTGTGCGTGCTACATCATTAAAATTATCTTGATAAATACTTTGTGTGCCTATTTTACCTTGCCAATGCTGATGATGCCTGTACTCTAGCGAAGCATCAAAAGTTTGGGTAAGCAACTGCATAGACAAGGCAGGTCTTTCAGAGCGACCACCTCGTCTAATGTCAAACTCATCTCTTTGATTGAACTGCAAGCCATACAAAACACTCAATTTAACTGCCTGAGAGAGTTGTAAAAATCCTTCTGTTTTAAAGAGTTGATGCACTACTTTTTGGCGAGGATTGATAATTTCGTGTGTAAAGTCTCTCACAATGGCAGGTTCGCCAGTGCTGATGGCACGGTAAAGGTCAGTAGTGTTGCCAATGTGAGCAGACGATAAAATGCCCAAATCAGTATCAAAACGGCTGTAAAAAACCTCAATACCATATTTTTCTCTTTTCAGCCCCAGTGCTGCCGAAAAATTGATTTCCTTCACTCCTGTATTAGAAAGTACATAATTAGCGGCTTCACTGTCGCCCAATTGTCTAAATGTGCCTTGTATGCGTGCACCCAAGCCTTTTATATTGCCTATACTGCCCTCTAATGTTCCTGAAACAGCACCTCCCCAGCCATTGCTCATGCCGACAGTATGAAATTCTCCTGCTATGCCCTTGCTTGTGGGCAAGTCGGGTGGGCTTACAATAATTGCTCCTCCTATGGCTTCTACGCCGTACTCTAGAGCAGCTGCTCCTTTGATGACTGAAATATTTTTTGCCAAAAAAGGGTCTATTTCGGGGGCATGCTCTGCACCCCACTGCTGTCCTTCTTGTCTGATGCCATTATTGATTACCTGAATGCGGTTGCTGTGCATACCTTGTATGACGGGCTTGGTGATGCGGCTGCCTGTTTGGAAGACTGTTACGCCTGTAATATTTTTGAGAATGTTACCCAGATTATTGCCTTGGAGTCGGTTGAGTTCGGTTTTAGAGAGTGTTTTGGTGTTTTGGGTAAGTTTGTCTTCAAGTCTTAGGCGTTCCTCTATAATGGCTACTTCTTCAAGATGTATGGCATCATCAGTAAGTTCTAAGCTATAATCAAATGCTTGATGAATTTTGACTTCAATTTCTTGACTTTTGGTTTTGAAACCGATAAAACTAAATACCAATGTATATTTGCCTGCACAAAGGTTTCCCATTGTGTAAACACCTCTTTCGTCAGTAACTGTTCCTCTTTTGAGTTCTTTTATCCATACAGATACACCTACCAAGGCTTCATGCTGTGTGTCGTGTACTGTTCCCTCTATTTTGCTGTCGCAATCTGTGGCTGCATACTGGGCAAAGCCAGAGTGCACATTACAGAAACTAATTAACAGCAATACAAAAAGATAATCTTTGATTGCCATAGAAACAATTGCCTTGTTGTAATGAGGGTGATATGTAGTTCTTTTTTGCAACATTGTTTCACAAAACTAGCTGATTGCAACAATATTGCAAAATTAATTTTCCGATTTTTTGAAATTTTTTTAAAAATGCTCGGCTTTCCTACTACTTTTGCTTTGTAAAGTACTATTTAGTTGTTAGTTTTAGGCATCTAAATAAAATACCCAATCGAATAACCATAAAAAAAATGCAAGTAAATTCACAGGCAAAACTCAAAGTAGAGGTACAAAACCGCATTAAAACCATCACTATCAATAATCCTAGAGCCAAGAATGCAGTCAGTGAGGCTACCTCGATAGGCATACGCCACGCCATTGCAGAGTCTTACACTGATGATACCCGTGTGATTATTCTCACTGGAGAGGGAGGAGATTTTTGTAGTGGTGCAGAACTAGCAGCAGGTGGAATGACCAACCCGAAAGAGTATGATGTAACTAGCTACCTTAAAGATTCGGTCAATCCAATTATCTCAGGCATACACAATATCAACATACCTGTCATTGCTAAAGTACGTGGGGTGGCGGTGGGTTTAGGAGCTAATTTTGCGCTTGCCTGCGATATGGTATTTGCCACTCCTGAGGCTAAGTTTAGTCAGATTTTTACCAACATTGCGCTCTCTAGTGATGGTGGTGGGGCATATTTTATGCCTCAGGCATTGGGTTATAAAAAAGCCTTTGAGCTAATGACAACTGCTGCCAAGGTTTCTGCCGAAGAAGCCTTGCAGTATCGCCTTATCAATCAAATCATAGCGGAAGAGAAGATAGATGCTTTTGTGCAAGAAATGGCCGAAAAACTTGCCAATGGTCCTTTTGTCGCCATCCAGCAGACCAAAGCAAACCTACGCGAAGGCGTGAGAGGCACACTAGAATCTACCCTAGAGATGGAAGCCGAAAACCAAGCCAAGAACTTCCAAACACAAGATTTTGTAGAAGGGGTAATGGCTTTTTTACAAAAAAGAAAGCCTAATTATCAGGGTAAGTAATTGTAAATGATTGATTGTCAATTGTTGGTAGTATCACAAAACGCTAGGGTCATTAGCCCCAGCGGGGCGTACCCCTTTTTTGAGGTTCAAAAATAGAACCAGTTACCTCTGTCCAAAGGGGATGTTTTTTAGTAAGTTCGCCTTTGAGCGACTTAGGGGTGAGATACAGAAACATTTTTTAGGCATACACATTTTCATCGGGGACTACTTAGCTAGGATTAGATGAAAATCATCAGTACTTTACATCTTGAGCATCTCTTTTTATGCAAAACGAACAGACAGCCATCAATACAACTTATTTTAGCATTGCGGGTAATATAATATTGGCTACTGTCAAGGGTTTTGCTGGTTTTTTTGGTAACTCTTATGCACTCATTGCAGATGCTATTGAATCAGCTACTGATATTTTTTCCTCTATCTTGGTACTGATTGGACTGAAATATGCTACCCTTCCTGCCGACAAAAACCACCCCTACGGACATGGGCGCATTGAGCCTTTAGTAACTTTTATGGTAGTAGGTTTTTTGATTATCTCTGCCACCGTGATTGCTTACCAAAGCATTCAAAATATTAATACTCCGCACGCACTCCCTAAAGTATGGACACTCTACGTCCTTGGGGCAATCATTGTCTGGAAAGAAACCTCCTATCAAATTGTCATCAAAAAAAGTAAACAAACCCAAAGCTCTGCCCTCAAAGCAGAGGCTTGGCATCACCGAAGCGATGCCATCACCTCAGTAGCGGCATTTGTAGGCATAGGCATCGCCCTCTTGCTAGGCAAAGGCTACGAAACGGCAGACGACTGGTCCGCCCTATTGGCTGCTGGGTTTATTGTTTATAATAGCTACCACATTTTCAGACCTGCACTAGGCGAGCTGCTAGACGAACACTTGTATGATGACCTCGTGGTAGAAATCAGACAAATAGCTGCTACGGTTGAAGGGGTAATGGATACAGAAAAATGCCTCATACGAAAAATAGGACTAAAATACCACGTGGATTTACACGCCATCGTACAGCACGACATCACAGTAAGAAAAGGACACGAGATAGCGCATCATCTTCAAGATACACTCAAAAATCAACTCCCCCAAATAGGGCATGTGCTTATTCATGTAGAGCCTAATCAATATTAATCTGCAATTAGCAATTATTAATTAAACTGACTGACTATCAATATTTTATAAGTCAAAATACGAGATTAATTTTTTGTACTTTCCTTATCCTAACTTTATTATGAGTGCCATATTAGGCACAGTTTTCATTGTTTTTCGCTACGCAGTTGTGCTATTTATTCAATGGCTAAGCCCGTGTACTTAGCAATTCTTTCGTTGGTTTCATTATTTTCTAACATAGTTTTAACTATTTCAACTGCCTTTTCTTGTTTGGCTTCCAACTTAGCTGTGTGTTTTACACTCGTTTCAGTTCGCCTATTTTCTTGAAAGCGATTGTGCATTTTCGGTTCTCTGAAAATTTTTGTGATGGTGTTTCATAAGATATGCTGAGTACTGTCCAGAGCATAAACACACAGACTGAAAGTCCGCTGTTGCAAATTTTTACGGAAATTGTCAAAAAATCAGTATTATTTTTCACCAGCAAGATGACCTAGTTTTTTTCAGGCAGCAGAGGTTAATATCAACTTAGATTCAACAAGCAAAAAATAAGAATATTTACAGTCTGTACCAAAACTATTTGGATATGTAAATAAATCAATTATCTTTGTGGAGTTTAGTAGATTGCTCATAACCAAGTACTTAATCAATATGGCAACAGACGACCCTTTTTTCCAACTTGCAAATGCAAGAAAAAATCCTGAACAAACAGGCAACGCCGAAAACCCAACAGAAGGCAGTATAGCAAATGGTGAAAATGAAGATGCCTCTGCTACATCACACAATGCCAACCCTTTTGAAACACAAAAACAAACCACAGATCATCATACACAAACTCAAAATCACCCAATTGATGAGGATAGTCTAAACTTTTTTGCCTCTGCCTCTTCAGCACCAGCAGACAAAGGGGGGCTACACGAAGACGAACACGAGCATGATGACCTTATCACCGAGACACAAAACGAACACGCCAAAAATATAGAAGATGACCCACTCTCTAAACTTCAAAGCGCAGGAGGTGCTACAGGAGGCGATAGCTCAAAAAGTAGCTTCCTAAATTTTACACCTACCACTAATACTACTGCTCAAACTACTTCTACAAGCTCAACTAATCCTTCGGCCAATACAGGACTCGGAAACCAAACAGGTACAGGATTCGGAAACCAAACAGGTACAGGACTCGGAAACCAAACAGGTACAGGATTCGGAAACCAAACAGGAATGGGATACCCAAGTAGCAATCTTGGTAACCCACTCGGGCAAGATGCACGCCAATATACTGCCAACCGCTACTTGAGCCATCAGCAAAACCTGGCCAACAGCCAAGGATTTATGGGGCAGTTTCAGCAAAACGTGAATACGCTCCAAGGCAACAATGGAGGGAACGGTGGCTGGGATTTACCTATCAATATGCTTGTGGGCGATATTTCATACATGGAAGCCCTGAGTAAAAAATTATTCTTCAAAAAAGATAGGAAAAAAGCCAATGAAGAAGAACTCAAAGAAGTCGTTAAAAAACTTGAAAAGCTAAAAGATAAAATAAAAACTGACAACAAAAACTATCGAAGATGGGAATTAGTATCGAAACGCTGGGCTTTCATCTTTAAGTTCTTGTCTTCTGCCTTAGCAGCCGTGGTTACGGTGTTGCTAGGCATCAATATTACAGATACCCTGCGCTCTTGGTCGCTTGATTGGTGGATTAATTTCTTTGCACTACTGATTTCTGCTTTTATCTCACTGATTGGTGTGTTTCAACAGTTTTTTGACTCCGACAAACTCTGGGTCAAATATACCGATACCGCCAACAAACTCCAGCAACTGCTCTCTATTATAGAATACATAGAACTCAGCAAGGAGTACCTTAGCTTAGATGATGTAGATGCTATTAATGTAGAATACTTCCGCATCATCGAGAGCACACACGACTACGAACTCTTGATACGTGCCAAAAATGATGAAACAAGTAATCAGATTACGCACCAAGGCATCATACACCAAAACGGTGCAAGCACAAACCAAGGCATGGGAATGAACAGGGGGTATGATACCAACCAAGGCATGGGAATGAACAGGGGGTATGGTACCAACCAAGGCATGGGAATGAACCAAGGTATGGGAACAAATCCAATGCAGGGAGGATATAATTCTCCATATAATGCGCAGAGAAGATACTGAAGGTACAAGTAAAGTACCTAAAAGACTAAAAAAGGGAAAGAATAAGTATAGTAAGGCAGCCATGGCTAAGGAATATCAGTATTATGCCATCTATAAACCTTATGGCATACTATCACAGTTTACAGATGAGGGAAGGTATAAGGGGCTATCATACTTTTTTGAGTTTTCTAAAGATGTCTATCCTATTGGAAGACTCGATGCGGACAGTGAGGGTTTGCTTCTTCTGACTAATGACAATGCACTCAAAACACAGTTACTTGACCCTGACTATGCCCATGAGCGTACTTACTGGGTGCAAGTAGAGGGCACACCCAAATCAGAAGATTTACTACCTTTTGAAAAAGGAATTGAGATAAAAATCAAGAAAAAAAATTACCTTACACAGCCTGCAAAAGCAAGCCTCATCGCAGCTCCTAGCCTTCCCGAAAGAAGCCCACCCATCAGATTCAGGGCAAATATCCCTACTGCTTGGCTCGAAATCACACTTACTGAAGGCAAAAATAGGCAAATTAGACGTATGACTGCTAAAATCGGATTCCCTACTTTACGCCTTGTACGTGTAAGAATGGCAGGCATACATCTCGAGAAACGCCGAGTAGGTGAATGCTGGGAGATAGATAAAGCAATGATTACAGGCCATTCAACACCCTAGCGTTAATCAATACCAATCATCAAATTTATTTCGTAATTTTTATGTGTTTATATGTAGAGAATGCCTCACTTTTTTTGAACCGCAACGCCATTACTGACACTGAAAGCACTTACACTTACCACGCACTCATTGAGGGCGCAAACAAAATCAGCACTTATTTGCTTATGCAAAATGGGCAAAATGATTTGGCAGAAGAGCGGATTGCATTTATGGCTGTCCAAAATGCTCAATATACCCAAATGCAGTGGGGCATCTGGCAAGCAGGTGGAGTAGCAGTACCGCTATCACTTTCCTACCCATTGCCCGAACTGGAATATGTATTGACAGATACAAATGCAAAAGCTATACTCTGCCCCAAGTTTTGGGCAAGCAAAATAGCACCTCTGGCAACAAAACTGAGAGTTCAACTTATAATTACAGAAGAAATTTTAGCGACACAAATAAAACCTGAGCCCCATGCAGTGCTGCCAAGTATTGCTCCTGAGCGGCGTGCATTGATAATCTACACAAGTGGCACTACTAGCCGCCCCAAAGGAGTCGTTAGTACACATGCTAATCTGGAGGCACAAATTACTGTCCTCACCTCGGCTTGGGAGTGGCAAGCCGATGATGTAATTCTGCATGTACTGCCCTTGCACCACGTGCACGGTGTCATCAATGCTTTGGCTTGCCCGCTATGGTGTGGGGCTGAGGTAGTAATGCTACCCAAGTTTGATGCTGCGCTTGTATGGCAAATGTGGCAAGAAAGAGCCTACTCAGTATTTATGGCAGTGCCCACAGTCTATCATAAGCTGATAGAGCACTGGGAGCAAACAAGCCCAACAGCGCAAGCTAGCATGCGCCAATCGCTCAAAAACTTGCGCCTGATGGTATCGGGGTCAGCAGCCTTGCCCATATCTGTACTAGAAAAATGGCAAGAGATAAGTGGATATACACTCTTAGAACGATACGGAATGACCGAAATAGGCATGGCACTCTCTAACCCGCTGCAAGGCATACGCAAAGCAGGGCATGTAGGGCTACCTTTAAAAGGTGTGGAGCTAAAACTCAGCAACGAAGAGGGTCAAACCATAGAGGAAACAGACACTGCTGGCGAGATAGTGGTACGAGGAAGGGCAGTATTTAAAGAGTACCGGCAAAAACCCGAAGCCACAGAAGCAGTATTGCGCCAAGGCTGGTTTTATACTGGTGATATTGCTCAAAGAGATGCACAAGGCTACTACCGAATTCTGGGGCGTAGCTCGCAAGACATCATCAAAACGGGGGGCTATAAAGTATCTGCCCTTGAGATAGAAGAAGTCTTGAGAACGAATACCGCCATTGCCGAATGTGCTGTGGTAGGCATAGCAGATGAAGCGTGGGGTGAACTTGTGGCGGTGGCGGTTGTATTGAAGCCTACCCACCAACTCACACTTGCCACACTCAGAGATTGGGCAAAACAATTTCTGGCGCATTACAAAGTGCCTAGTAAGTTATTAATTCTTGAAGATTTGCCACGAAATAGTATGGGAAAGGTACTGAAAAATCAACTTAAAGACTTATTTTAGCCAAAATTTTGCAATAGATGTGGACAAGTAAGAAAAGGGTCATTTTAATAAGTGCAGGGCTAGGTTGGCTGGCTGGCACTAAACTCGTAGCTCAAACCCCTTCTCTTGTTTCCCCTGAGAAAGGAGTATTTTTTTTGAGCATAAGCTGGAGCTTTGTAATATTCTTCTTTATACTCTGCCTATTGTTGGGCTTTGAGCTACTCCGCACTCGACAAAAATTTATCAAAGCACGCCAAAATGCCCAACTCTTAGAAGAGAAAAATCAAGTTATTCTTCGCCAATCACGCGAACTGAGCCTGAAAGGAGAAGAAATAGCCGCCCAAAACGAAGAACTTAAGCAAATCCAAGCAGAACTCGCCCAGCAGGTCAAGTTTACAGAGGCCAATGGCCTCCAACTAGAAAAAGCTAACCGGAGACACCTCAGCAATGAAAAAGTGATGATTAAAGCACTAAAAAAACTAAAAATACAAGAGGCAATCATCAAAGCACAAAATGAAAACCTAGAACAGCAAGTAGCTATCCGTACCCAAGAACTCTCCCAAAAAAATCAAGAACTTATAGACTATACCCACCAGCTAGAGCAATTTGCCTTCGTAACAGGGCATAACCTCCGCGCACCCATTGCCCGATTGCTAGGGCTTGTAAGTATCATTGACCTTGAAAACCTCAGCAACCCCGATAACCGACTCTATATCAAAAACTTAGAAATAGTTACCAAAGAGCTTGATACCATTATCATAGACCTGAACAAGGTACTAGAAGTAAAAAAAACAGACCAGTTCCAGATAGAACCTATCAATTTCAAAGAAAAAATCAGCCGAATTGTACTCTTCTTAGAGCAGGTTTATCATCAAATTAATTTTGAAATTATTACAGATTTTAGTGCCATTGAAGAAATTAACTCTGTAAATATCTATTGGGAAAGTATCTTATACAATCTCATCAGCAATGCCATCAAATACAGACACCCCGAGCGCAAATGCAAAATCTATATCCGAACTCATATCAGCACAAACAACTTTTTGCTCAGTATTCAGGACAATGGTATTGGAATAGATTTAGCACGACACAAAGAAAAACTTTTTGGATTATACAAGCGTTTTCACCACCATGTAGAGGGCAAAGGGCTAGGTTTACACCTCGTCAAGCTACAAGTAGAAAGTCTCTCAGGAAAAATCACCGTAGAAAGCCAGCTTAATGAAGGTACTACTTTTACGATAGAAATCCCTAATTTCTTTTTGAAGACCTATGTATAACACTACTCTTTTTCTCAAAAAATTTCTTGCTGCCCTAAGTCTGCTCATTTGGGTAAGCCTAGTATTATTAATAGGCTTTCATGCCGTACAAAAGCCTAAGTTTAAGCACAAGCAACACCTTGCCAATAAATTTTTATTGACAGATTATTGCCTATCTACTGAGTCTAGGCACATCCGCCACCTTAATTTTCCTGAACTCATAGCTCCTTTTCAAGATGTACCAGGAGGGCACGATCATTTTCCTTCATCTTCTTTTCTTTTTCCTAACCCTCAACGCTTTCAGCAAGGCTTTTCAGAAAAATAGTGTACACAGTACAAATATCAATACTAAAATGAGGTACTTTCTTAGTTTTTTGTAAATTTGTTATTTAAACTCAAAAACACTCATTCATCTAAGAACTTATAGAAAATATGGAATTATTCAATGCCTTTACCATCTTGATAGTGCTTTCTGCCTTATTTGGATACCTCAATGAACGCTTATTAAAACTTCCTGTAACCATAGGCTTAATGCTTATTGCCTTGGTAATATCGCTGGTAATGGTTCTAGTAGGTAATTTTTTTCCAGAGCTACTCAAAGTATCTGTTGAAATGGTAATAAGTATCAACTTTTCTAAGGTAGTCATGGATATTATGCTGAGTTTCCTACTATTTGCAGGGGCACTTCACGTAGATGTAAAAACGCTTGCCAAAGAGCGTATTCCCATTATTATATTTGCCACCATTGGTGTTACACTTTCTACTTTTTTAGTGGGTGGGGCTATGTATGCTGTCTTTACTTTTGCAGGCATAGAGATTGAGTTTATTTATTGTTTATTGTTTGGTGCATTGATTTCACCTACTGACCCTATCGCCGTGCTTGCTATTTTGAAAGAAACCAACCTTCCCAAGCAGTTAGAGGTGAAGATTGCAGGTGAGTCTTTGTTTAATGACGGCGTGGCAGTGGTGATATTTTTGAGTATTTACGCCATTGCAGACAGAGGCATTGCCAATGTAACCGTAGGTGAGATAGGCTTTCTCTTTTTAGAAGAAACAGGCGGAGGATTATTACTAGGCTTTGTATTGGGTTTTATAGGTTATCAGTTATTGAAGAGCATAGATGCCTACATGGTAGAAGTCATCATTACTTTGGCAATGGTGATGGGTGGTTATGCTTTGGCAAGTTACTTACATTTTTCGGGTCCTTTGGCAGTGGTAGTAGCTGGATTGATTATGAACGACCGCGCGCGGCTCGAGGCCATGTCAGATACTACTCGTGAGTATGTAGATAAATTTTGGGAAATGCTTGATGAGGTATTCAATGCCATTTTATTTGTATTGATTGGATTTGAAATTCTTGCCATTGACTTTGTAAAAGATTTTTTATGGACAGGCTTGGCAGCTATCATAGTAGTATTATTGGCTAGGCTTATTTCTGTGGGAGTGCCGATTACTTTGATGAAATTAAGGCGCGATTTTGTACCTCGTACCATCACCGTGCTTACTTGGGGAGGGCTGCGCGGAGGTATTTCAGTTGCTTTGGCACTCTCGCTTACAGAAGCCATGCAGCGTGATTTGATTGTATCTATCACTTATGTAGTAGTGGTATTTTCTATTATAGTGCAAGGACTTACCATGGGCATGTTGGTGAAAAGTGTAAATCTGACCGAAGCGCAAACAGAAGATGCCTTGGAGGTATAGAACTATATTTTATGACTGTAACCAGCCATACTACAATTAATTCTTTGATTTTCAAGCCAAAACAATATGGAAACATCAACACAACTCATTTTTAGTACAAAAAAATATACTTACCTAAGAGATAAATTGCTTGCATTAGGAGGCTACGAAGCAGGAGAAGTAGAAGTAAAACATTTTCCTGATGGAGAACGCTACCAAAGAATCTTGAGTGAAATTAGTGGAAGAGATTTAGTGCTGATAGGGGGAAGTGTAACCGACGAAGACACCCTAGAACTTTATGACCTTGCCTGTGCTATGGAAAAGCACGGTGCGCGCTCACTCACAATGGTAGTGCCTTATTTTGGTTATTCTACCATGGAGCGCTCGGTCAAGAGCGGAGAGGTCATCACTGCCAAGACCCGTGCAAGGCTGTTTTCTGCCATACCGCATACGGGGCAAGGCAATCGTATTATGCTTTTTGATCTTCACAGTGAGGGTTTGCCACATTATTTTGAGGGCAATCTACGCCCTATGCATATTTATTGCAAACCGCTCATCATAGCAGCAGCTAAAGAGCTGGGCGGCGAATCCTTCATTTTGGCATGTACCGATGCGGGGCGCGCCAAATGGGTAGAATCACTTGCCAATGATATGGGCGTTGATGCAGCTTTTGTGTTTAAAAGAAGGTTAAGTGGAGAAATCACCCAAATTACGGGCATCAATGCTGATGTAAAAGACCAAACAGTCGTTATCTATGATGATATGATACGTACGGGAGGTTCACTCATACAAGCTGCCCAAGCCTATAAGAGTGCAGGTGCGGGCAAGTTGTTTGCCATTACTAGCCATGGTCTTTTTACAAACAATGCCTTAGATAAGCTGCAGCAGAGCGGTCTGTTTGAGCGTATCGTGAGTACAGACTCTCACTACTTGGCAGAAGCACAGAATAGCAATTTTTTGCTGATTAAATCAGTAGCTGTTTTGATAGATGAAGCACTCAAACAATTATGATTGAAAAATTGAGCCTATTATGTTCTCTCAATACTGCTTTTGAGGTACACTTGCTAGGTAAGGTACTGCGCAGAGCAACTTCTTCACTAGCTAACTTATATATCCTGCTGCCCGATTTTGAAGAAGCAACAGTATCAGTTTTGTTGCAGCGTTATGCCTTGGAAGATGATGGGAGATTAGCTTTTTCGGTAATCTCCAAGATGACTTATCTGTAAAGATGCCTTTTAGTAAGGCAGCAGATTGAATTCCAATCTTACATCTTCTGCATATTCTTCTCCACTTTCTAGCATATCAAGGTCATTTTTTTCATAATGCCAGTTGATGATTACCTCTCCACTTTTATTGTAGTGATAGTCCTCGAGTAGATTCATAATTTCTAAAAATCTACGCGAGGAACTTGTATTAAAATAGCTCATTCGGAAGTTCAACTCAATTTTTTTACCTTCCTCAGCTGTAAATCGTTTTAGCCATTCAAATATTGGCTCAAAAAATTCTAGGGTATATTCATGATACGATTCACCTGAGATGTTTAATACACCTGTTTCTGCATTAAAATCTACTTCGGGGATATAATCTGAACCCTCAATATAAAAATTTTCTATTTTGTCCATAAATTAACCGATTTTCCGATTTTGAACTAATCTTCCGTTTTGCTTACTTTTATAGATAATGCGAAAAATGAATACTCTTCATCAATTTTCACGACTTGATACTCCAATGGATTTCCTGAACGGCGCGCCATATCTATTAGTCCTATATTTGCGCCTACACCACCCGTGGGTCTTCTTCTTTGTTTAATATAATAGTCTCTTAACTCATCAGAAGTGAGTTTGTTGATATATTCACATCTTTCCGAAAGCCCTTCTATTTTGTAGCTTTCTATCAGATTACCAGATGAGAGAATGAGGTACTCGGAGTGATTTTGAATAAGAATGACCCCTACCCCAGCGGTTCTACCTTTTACAGCAGAGTACTCTTTTTGGGCGGAGTGGTGGTAAATGTTTTGGGCTAGTTCTACAAAAATTGCAAAAGTTTTTTTGCTAACGTTGTGTGAATCTAGTTTACTTCTAAGGCTAATGCCTACATCTGTCAGAATATCCTGAGAAATAGTACCCTTAAAAGTAAGGATAATTTCTTGGTTATTCATGTCATTAAAATAATTAAAAAGTGTTAGTTTTTCTTCGCTCATGTTTGCCGATATTTATATTCCGCACACTTGGTATTCAGCTCATACCTTCTCTAGAAGAGGTATGATTTCGGAATAAAGGTGCAATTTAAAAAAAATGTATTTTTCTTACTAATTTAAGGAATAAATTTAACGAATATTTTGATAATTCTTTTCGAATCTTGCCAATAACACTCAGAATCTTGAGTTGGTAGCATATTTTGAGTTAAGTTGTTGAAGTAATGATGATTTGTTAATGCTTAATCAAATGACAAATATGGTGCTAATTTTCCGATAAATTCAGGGCGAAGTGATTTGATATTTTTTAGTGCATCTAAATTTTTAAACTTACCGTGCTGTGTTCTATAATTGACAAGAGTTTGAGCTTTTCTTTTGTCTAGGTATGGGTGCTGTGCCAAGCTATTTACATCTAATTGGTTGATGGCTAACTTACGTACTGCTGTGTTGGTAGAGAGTTGAGCGTATTTTTTTAACTCTTCAATAGCTTCGGGTGCAAGCCCATATACCTCGCTAAGCTGCACTATGCTTACAAAACCCCCTAATTTTTCTCGATAGGCTACAATCCTTGCCGAGAGTACTTCTCCAATACCCCTCACCTGCTTGAGCGTATTGGCATCGGCTTGGTTGAGGTCAAATACTTCAATACGGGGCGAGGTATAAACCCTTCTTTGGCTGTTAGTTTTATCTTTATTGTTTTTTTCTTCAAATTTATCAGCCTCATATTTATTTTTCTTGTAGGAAGAAGGGCTATCTTTTGAGGCATAGCGTTGGGGAAATTGCATATAAGGAGAAATTCTTTCAAAAAAAGCCTTGTCCATTCCATAAATGCGCTCAATTTGTGAGGCTTTATAAAATTTTGCCCCTTTGCTGCGGTACTTAATAAGATTGTTAGCAACCCTAGGCGCAAAGCCCAGATTTAGGAGAGCTTCATAACTCACAGTATTGGGGTCAAAATAGGATAATTGAACATTTTTTTGTTGTACTTCATCGGGTTTTGCAACAGCTTGGCGTGGCAAACGCTCAGATTGAGGAAGAGCTGCCAAAAGGCTATCTAAATGTTGATTTTCTTTGGATTGAATTTTATGTAGAGTATTAAAGAAAGGATAGCTAAGTGGAGCTATGAGAATGATTACAAGCAGTACACTCAAGACCCAGAACCCGTTGGTTTCTCGCCTTGAGAAACCAAAATAATCTCTCAGCCAGTGTTGTAGGTTGAATTTCATACGCTTAAAAGATAAATTACTGATTAAGCAAAACTAGCAACTTATCTTCTAAGATTCAAATAAAAAGTTAGATTTTCAATCTTTTTTCTTGTTTCTACTTTTTTCTTTGCCTGCACTTTCTTTTACTTCCTCTTCTTGACCTTGATTTAAGAACACAAACTGTCCTCCTTCGCTCCCCACCCCACTCAGGTAGCCTCCTTGCGGTTCTTGCTGTGTACTTTGCGAAACTTCCTCAATGACATGTCCTATCAGATTTTCAACTCTGATGCGGTCTTGGAGATTCTCTCGTAAGTATTTGATAAAAGTGCTAGCAAAAGGACTATTTTCTCCTTTCTTCCCGTCTGAGACTACCTCAATATTGCCCGAACTTAAGCCCCACCTTGATTTGAGCGACTCATCTTCTTTAAAACCTCGTGCATCTTTGGCAAACAAAGCTCCAGAGAAGCAAGCATCTGCCACTAGAAAAATATGCCTGAAGCGTAATTCGCGTATATAATCGCGTATGTGGTCGTTAGGTATGAAAGTTTCGGTAGCCCCACTATTGGTTTTACCAAGCGAAGGCACCCAGTAGCCCAGGTCAAAAGAAGGGTCGTAATAGCCGTGCCCAGAGTAGTAAATCAACAAATTATCGAGGTTTGTGCCTTTTTTGCGCAGCACTTCAAATTGTGCTTTGATGTTTTCGGGAGTTGCCTCTTCATTGAGCAGTTCATAAAGATTTTCTTGACGGAAGCCGTACTTACTCATTAGTATTTCTTTTACGTCCATAGCATCTTTGACAGCATTGTTGAGGGGCTTCCAAAATTTATATTTATCAATAGCAATAATGAACAGATAAAAATCACCTTCTATAATTTCATCTTCAAACTCAAAAATATCTGTTGCAGATTTCAAAAAGTCAAGGTCATAATTTTTCACCTTGCTGTAGCCCTCAGCTTTGGCTATTTTCGGTGCTTTGGCCGTGCTTCTATTTTGTGCTTGTATGCTTTCAAAGCTTATCAACCCTACATACAAGCAAATAGAAAAGTAATAAAGTAATTTGATTGGTTTTTTCATTGTATCTCTCATTAAAATCGCCACAAAAGGCTCAACTGCCCCCTACCCTGCTCCACACTCGGAAGTATGATAGGCAGATACGATGTGGCTTCTTCCTCTTCTTGTGCTTCGGCAGCAGCTATTCTGCGTTTGTTTTTAACTCCGCGTGCGTAGACTCCTATCACATCTGCCAGCCAAATCACTCCGCCCGCTATCAGAAAGCCA
Organism: uncultured Cytophagaceae bacterium; assembly: GCA_964480455.1. Classification (GTDB taxonomy): domain Bacteria; phylum Bacteroidota; class Bacteroidia; order Cytophagales; family Microscillaceae; genus JAABSX01. Next base: position 15,902 of record CAYZQI010000019.1, on the reverse strand, counting down.
CGGGAAAGATTTTGCCTGTTGCGGGCTTGGTTATACAAGGCCTGATGTTCTTCTTCTGTACTTGCTATGCGAGATTCATAATCTTTGAATTTATTTTGAGCGTGAAAATGCAAAAAAGTTCCCATCCCTAAGTTGACGTAGGTGAGTGCCGTAATCCAGCCATAATTATAACCATTGCGCACTTTGGTATCGCCAAGTCCTGGCACGAGTAGCGAGCGAAGGGCGTTTTCAGGACCGCCAGTAGAGATTTTGGGGATTTCAGCAGCATCTATTCTAAACATTGTGCGTTCGCCATTGAAGTAGGGGTTGTCTTTTCTGAAAGACCAACTTACTGTTTTGTCTTTTCCTGCTTTGGTACTGTCGCCTATATCTCCCTTGAGACTGCGCAGCGGACCTTTAAAAGAATTGCCACCATTGTTGGAGTAGTAAAGCTGTACTTTGTAAAAGCGTTTACGGCTTCCCTTGAGATGGTATTGTATCACAATGCTCGTATCTTGCTTATCTAGACGTGTATCTAGTACATCTACTTCTATTTTATGGGCAAATGGAAGTTTGATTTGTGCTTTACTGAGCGAGTAGCTGCCTAACATCAGCAGCAATATCAGAAGATAAGTAGCATATTTTTGTTCCACATTTATCATAATTTGAGTAAAAACGAATCATCTATCAATTTATTGAAGTTCACTAGGTTTTTGTATAGAGGGCTTGATTAATCGGGTTGCCATTTTTCAGGATTTTTACGCCATTCGTGTAGTGAAGCCATTGTTTTTTCGCTTACTCCCTCACGTTTAAATACCTCTACGAGTAGTTTAGTGTAATCAGTAAGGGTATAAAATGGCAATTGATTTTCCTCGAATTGCATTTGGGCAAACTCAAAACCATAGGTAAGAATCCCCAATGCACCCATAACTTCTACCTCTGCTTCTCTGAGGGCGAGGGCTGCTTGTATGGTACTTTTTCCTGTTGAGAAAATATCTTCAATTACCACTACTTTTTGCCCTGCTTTCACTACCCCTTCTATAAGGTTTTCTCGTCCGTGTCCTTTTGCTTGTGCCCGTACATAGAGCATAGGTAAGGCAAGCTGATTTGCAATGAGTGCTGCCTGTGGGATACCCGCAGTGGCTACTCCTGCTATTACCTCCACATCTGGGAAATGTGCCTGAAGGAGTTCTACAAATCCTTGAGTAATTTGAGTCCTGATTTCAGGATAAGAAATAGTGAGGCGACTGTCGCAGTAAACAGGCGATTTCCAGCCTGAACTCCAGTTGAACGGTTTTTCAAAACTAAACTGAACGGCTTGTATATCCAAAAGCATGTTGGCAACCGCTTCCGACATATTGATAGTCTTAGGCATAATTTAAAATAAAATTTTAGGATTTATCAACAATTGCATTTATTTGCAACTAAAATATTTACAAATATAAGCATTTGCACATGAATCTCTTTATAAATGATATGCACATTGTCTTAAAAAGGCAAGAAGCAAACTATGAGGTTACTCTTTTTGATGTAGTATTGGATTTAAAGCAGCAAATCATCAAGTACAATAACCTTCGGGGCACAGTGCTCATCATCAATGCCCAACAAAAAGATGTGCAAGAACTGCTCAAACTAGCACTTGGGCATAAGTTTGAGCAAATTAACTGTATTACACTGATAGTCAATGACTTTGAGGCAGTAAAGCAAATGGTCAAAGGCTCTTTTAAGATTTTGCAAGCCGCAGGAGGTCTTGTCAAAAAAGCCGATGCAGCCGCTTTTTTGTTGATGTATCGACTCAAAAAATGGGATTTCCCAAAAGGTAAACTTGATGAAGGTGAAAAATTTAAGGCGGCTGCCCTCCGCGAAGTAGAAGAAGAGTGTAACGTAAAAGTAAAGCTGGCAAAAAGAATTTGTACTACTTGGCACAACTACACCCTTGGGCGTACACAAATCTTGAAGCAAACCCGCTGGTATTTGATGGATTGTATTGATGAAAGCAAAATGAAGCCCCAAACTTCCGAAAACATAGAACGCTTGGAGTGGGTAGCCGAAGATAAAGTAGCTGAGCAGTTGGTAGATTCTTATGCCTCCATTCGTTTTGTCTATCAAGCTTACAGAAATTCGCTCCAAGCATAAAGCCCATAGAGGTCAAAATAATGGTAGTTGCTGATTTCATCAAAAAGATACTCAAATCGAATCCAGTCGGGGTTTCTGGTAACCAGTTCTACTGCTCCAAAGTAGAGTTGTAAGTTTTTAAATATCTCTGAGACAGGATTGAGAGTACCATAAACAAAAAGTGGGGTATCATCTTTGGAAAGGCGCAGTTCATCAAGCACAAAAAGCACATAATACATAAAATCGTTGGTATGGCGATAGCTAAACACATTTGAGAACTCTAAACCTCCTTGTTTGCCAAGTACCTTAAGCAAGAAGTGATTATTTTCCACAAAAATATGTACTGTACTTTCCTGATTGTTAGGACGCACTTGTAAAGCAATGCCTTTCAAAAAAGCATCGGTTTGATGAACATATTTCAGGTCGCGTGTGGGATAAGTGTTTCTGAGCCAATTTTGTAAATTTTTATCTACGTAAGAGATGCTTGTCATCTCAAATGCTTCGTGCGCGTGGGTGATGATGGAGCGTTTATCTGTCTTGGGCGAAATGGGTTTGAGGTAACGCTCGGGTGCAGCTTCCTCAAAAAATTTTGTGGGCACAAGGGTATAAGGCTGTCCTTTTTGTATGATATTGATGCTTTTCCAGAAATTTGCTTTCAGAAACATATCGTTGTCAAAGATACGATTGAGCGTATTGAGCAGTTCATCGGCACTTTGGCGCGCAAAAAACCGAAAATCTTGCAAAAGCAAACAGCTATGGTCAAGTGAATTTACGGCACAAAATCGAAAATGCTCGTTACTGATAGATAAGCAAAGTTGATAATAACTCATATCTTCTACATCAAATTTATCCGATTTGACATAGGTTTCAAGTTGGTATATTTTATCTATTTTTTCGGTTTGAGCCATATACTTTTGAATGATTAGGGTAGCATTAGAAGTCTAAGTTACTGATTAGAAATGATTTATAAAAATCAAACCGAGCACTTATATTGCTTTTCGGATAAATTTATTGATTTGGAATATTTTTTTAGATTTGGATAAGACTAAAAAAGCATTCATACACCTTAATTTTGTGCACAAATGCCTTTTCTGAGCTTTGAAGATTACTCCCAGTTTCCTGCTGTGGTAGCCTCCGTTCTTGAACCTACTTTGAGGGGTTTGGTCTCTAGTTGTTCTATTCTTTTGCTGTAAAGGTTGATATATTTACTGATTTCATCAAGTTCTTCTTGTAGCTTCTTTTCTTCTGCGTCTGTTTTACCTTTCATCTCACGCTGCTTCATAATTGCCTCTTGGGTTACTTGCTCTGATTTTTTCTTGAAATATTCTATTAAGGTAGTAACCGAGTAGGGTTCACCTTTTTCGTTGAGCTGTGCTCCTCTTTCAGGGTTGATAGGGTATTCATCTCTCACTTCAAATACGTTGAGGTCTAGATTACCATTGCTCACTACGCCTGCATAGAGTGTAAACTGTTTGTTGGTATGGGCAGCAAGATTAATTTTGCTAATGTCTAAATTAGGATATTGACCTGATAGGCTATCTCTCACAGAAATAAGCCCGAGGGTATCAATTTTAAGTTTTACTTTTTCTTCTCCATTTCCATCTTCAAGGTAGGTTTCTTCAGATATTTGAATGTTGGGTACTTCGCCACTTTGCGCAAACTTGATGAGTTCGTCCCAATTGCCACAGTACTTTCCGTACTTGCTAAGATACAGTGCTTGCACATCACGCACAAATTTCATTTTTGTAACATTTTGCAATTCTGTCTGTGCAATGAACTGCTTTTGGTCGACAGGTCCTTTCACATTGCTGTAAAGCAAATACACAAGGCTTAATGAGATAAGCAATAAAACAGCGGTAATTATTCTTGTAACCATATTTGTAAATCAATTTTTTGTTAAAAATCCGAACCTATTTTTTAGTTTGTTGAATGATAATATCCATTTTTTTTCAAAATAACAGAAACTTTTGCAATATTCCGAAAAAGAAAGTGCAAATTCAAAGGATTTTCCTGTTGAATTTCATCAATGCTCATAAATTTCACTTCACTTATCATCTGGGCGTCTGGGGGCATCTCAGGGTCGGTACCTTTTGCCAATGTGCCGTTCCTTTTTTTTACTTCAAAAAACAACTCTACTGCGTGGAGAGGTGCGTGTAAAAACTCATTTACAAATAAAAATCGCTCTATTGAAATATCCAAAAAAGTTTCTTCTTGGAACTCACGCAGCAATGCTTGGTGAGCAGTTTCGCCAAACTGCAAGCCTCCCCCAGGCGGAGACCAAAGATAGCCCCTTGCACCAATATTTTGATGTTTTATCATCAAAATTTTTTCATCTTCTATCAATATTCCACATACACGCACCCTGAGTTGATTCCCAAAAGTGGCTTGTATTTCCGCTAGTGTAGAGGGCATTTTTTACTATTTTACAGATGTTTTACTTATTTTTCCGATTCTTTGACAATTTTTGTGATTGTATGCGATAAGATGAGCTAAATACTGTTTAGAACATAAATGCTAGCGGACTGAAAGTCCGCTGCTACAGATTTTCACAAAAATTGTTAGATAACCATTTTCCTACTAGCACACAAGAAAATAAACCTATCAAATTTATGCAACCGTGTTTTTCCAAGTTTTGGTTTAGTTAAAATCTGGCAGTTTTGAGATAGTAAAATACTATTTTATTTATCTTGTACCTAGCTATACATAGCCAGTAATGCTACAAAGTTAGCAATTTCACCAATAACTCAATGGTAAGCTGCGCCAAATTTTTATTTGCTTATGTAGCACCTGTGCGGCAATGTGAGCTAAAAAAATGGGCTTGTCTGATTGCTCAAACAAGCCCTAAGAAATCAAATGATAGAATATTGGTCATAATCGCCTAAAAGTACCCTTTGGCGATACTTGCGCTGTATTTCGTAGCCTGCGGTATCTTTCCAGTTTTTGCGAAAGTTATGTCGATTCACTGATTTAATACAAGCAATCTCTGAGGCAGTACCCGTAAAAAACGCACCATCTGATTCTTTCATCTCCTCGGGCGTAAAATACTTCTCTTGTACCTGAATACCCAGCTCAAAAGCCAACTCAAATACTGTGGCACGTGTGATGCCAGGCAGAATACTTCCAGTGGGAGGCGTAATCAGCATACTATTTTTTTCTAAGAAAAAATTAGAACTTGCTCCTTCTGATACATAGCCCTGATTGTCTAGCAATATTGCATCATCAAAACCTGCCTGTTTTGCCTCGTTCATTGCCAATACTGAATTGACATAGTTGCCCGTAATTTTGGCATCAATAAAGGTAGATTTAGGGTGCAAACGCTGAAAGGAAGAAACCATCACATCAAGGGGGTCGTTGCCACGGTAGTTTTCCCACTTCCAAGCTGCTATCAGCAGTTGTACCTCAGAGGAGGTTTGCATTTCCATGTTTGCACCCAAGTGTACCAGCGGACGAATGTAGGCGCTGCTGAGATGATTTTTTTCTAAAAGCTGATAGGTAATTTGAATAAGCTCTTCTACAGAGTAATTCAAGCGAATGTGCATAGCGTGGGCAGCATTCAGAAAGCGCTCATAGTGCTCACGTGCTTTGAAAATCTGAGGCCCTTCGTTGGTTTGGTAGGCACGCAGCCCATCAATAATGCCTATGCCATAATGCAGACTTTGGGAGTAAACATTAGTGTCGGCTTGGTTGGCTTGTGTAAACGAGCCATTGTGAAATACAATTGTACTTTGATGATAATACATATATTATTGGAAGATTGATGATTTATCTTTTGCTTGTTAAAAAAAGCCACTATCACCTCTTATGCGGTGCTAATGGCTTGGTCTGTGAGTGTGCTGCTTATTTGATATACTACACTCCTTACCTCTTGATGATTATTTTTAATGATTTGCTTATCAAAATCATAAATAGTGCTTCAAAATTTGTTACAATAGTAGGGAGAATTATAATTAAATCCAAATAAAAAAAGCAAAAATATTCTAAACACCAAAGATTTTATACTCAAAAAATCAACTATCCGCAGTATGTTTGGATTTTTTATTAGAATAATTAAAAAAAATATTAGAATAGTTTAAAAATACTTGTACTAAGGCACGAGTTCTAGTAGTGTTTTCAGGATATGTTGCGCATTACCATTTACCAAAGTACTTAGCTCGTCCTGACCTTTTGTAAGTAAATTGCTCAATGGCTTTTTGGGTAAGTAGCACTTCATCAGTTGCCAGCACATCTATATTTTTTTCTGAGATGCAGGGCAAATATACCTTGTAGCCTTCTTCGCTACGTGCGCGCGCATCTAGGGTTCGCATAGTTCCTAAAACACAAGAGATTCTCAAGTTATGGAGGTAATCAATCAAGGTTTGTGGAGCATCATCTACACCTACAAAAGCAATCAGATTGTTGTTGGGCACACCTGCCTCGAGTAGTGCTTTAATGTCTTCTTCTGAGCGTGGTGAAACGGAGAGCATCAATTCTGGTGCAAGGGCATGGTAGGCAAGGGCATCTTCATTTTTGTAGGTAATCACTACCACGTAGGGCATTGCTTCATACTTACGAATCAGTGTAACTACTTGCTCAGGAGGGAGATTATTTTTGACATCTAGCTTTAAGATGGTTTTTCCCTCTGCCCAAGCCAGTACTTCCTCAAGGGTGGTGATGGGGTAGTCTGTCAGTACACCTGCACGGTTTTTAAGCCTTACATGTTTGAGTTCTTCCCAAGTATAGTCTATTACATAGCCTTGCAGATTGGTAGTACGGTCTAAAGTACGGTCGTGCATCAGTATAGGCACACTATCTTTGGTTAGCATTACATCACACTCAATCAGTGCAGGTGCAATACTAAGTGTATGCTCAAAAGTAGCCAAGCAGTTTTCAGGAAATTGGTCAGTAGGCCCTCCTCTGTGCGCGCTAACGAGGGGTTTTTGGTCAGCTTGCCAACTGAAGAAATCATAAAGTTGGCTATTTTTATGAAGATTGATTTGAAAACTCTGTGCAGCTAAGGTAGCATAGAGGCCTAAGTAGCACAGTAAAAATACAAATTGCTTTTTTGCCTTCACTTTTTGGGTAGGGATTAATTGATTACCTCCTAAGGGTTTTTGAAAATCCTTGGGAGGTAATGATTTTAGGATTTAATTTAGATTATTTTACTGTGCAGACCAGCCTCCGTCCACGGGGATAGAACTGCCTGTGATGGTAGCTGCATCATCTGAAGCCAAGAAAAGTGCAAGTTTGCCTATGGTTTCTACTTTTACAAACTCTTTGATAGCTTGTTTTTTAAGCATAATTTTTTCTACTACTTCTTCGGGGCTAAGGTTATGTGCCTTGGCTTGGTCGGCAATTTGCCCTTCCACCAGCGGAGTTCTTACATAGCCTGGGCAGATGGCATTGCAAGTAATTCCGAGCGGTGCACCTTCTAAACCAAGTACTTTTGTCAAGCCCGTAACGCCATGTTTAGAAGTAACATAAGCACTTTTAAACTCAGAAGCGCGCAAGCCGTGCGCAGAAGTGATATTGATAATGCGTCCAAATTTACGCTCTTTCATTTGAGGCCAAACCGCTTTGCTGGTATGAAAAACGGCCGTCATATTTACCCCAATGATTAAATCCCATTTTGCTTCTGGAAATTCATCAATAGGAGCTACGTACTGTACTCCTGCATTGTTAATAAGTACATCTATCGGGCCAAGTTCGTTTTGTGCCAATGCTACCATTTCTTTGATGGCTTCGGGTTTAAGTAAATTGGCAGGCGAGAAAATAGTTTTTACTCCAAATTCTTTCCCTACTTCGGCCGCTATCTCTGCGCCATTACTCTCCAAACCATTGAAGCAAATTTGATAACCTGCTGCTGCAAATACACGCGCAATACCTAGCCCAATGCCACTACTGCTTCCAGTGATAAGTGCTGTTTTTGTTTGAGTTGTCATATTGAATGATAAATTTTAGATTGACGATTAGGTTTTAAGTTATTGTCTTACTTGCTTTTATTGTTCTGCCTTTACAATTTCGCCTTTGAGCGCGAGCACTACTTCCTTGTTGAGCGCATTGCTGATAACAAGCAGTGCTTTTTCTTGCATACCCTGAATACCCTCTTGGTAATCGGGGCTAAAAATAACCGTGATTTCTCCTACGGCATTAGCAGCGATAGGTACTTTACTCCATTCACTGACTGTGCAGCCACAGCTTGCTTGTACTTGTAGGATTTGCAATGGACGTGTACCTGTATTTTTGAAATAAAAAGAAGTAGAAACTCTTTCATTTTTTCTGACTTTGCCAAAATCATATTCTTGATTGACAAAAGTAATTTGAGGTTTTGAGAGGGTGGTATCTTGTGCCAAGGCTTCGGCTTTGTTTTGGGCTTTGAGTAGAGAGGAACTACTCCAAAAGAGCAACAGTAGAGTTACTAAAAAATACTTTCTCATATTAGGCTAATTAATTGTTGATGAAAATTACAACAATAGAACGAGAACAATAAATTTTTCTCGTAGAATTCTTCTTAAAAAACAAAAAAACTTGAATTGGTTTTATTTTTTCTTGGAATAATTAAAAACTAACCATCGTTGAGTTCTTCGGCCATCAACGAGGTTTTTGAGGTCTATGACCGTAAGATGAAATAGTTAAAAAAGATGTAAAAAATAAATTTGCTTACTTTAACTTTTATGTTGTTGATAAAAGAGTACTTAATAAATAACATACTCAGTCTGTATTAGGGACGGGGTCGCTCAGATCGACCTCGTCCCTGATTAGCAACAAGCTTGAATCTGATTTGGGCATAGTATTTCCTGTTTACTCCCTAATGAATACACCTAAATTTCATAATTCACAACTCAAAATTCACAATTTCTTAAGGAATATCCATCAACTTATGTGTCTGCAGAGAAATCCTCCAAGCAGGGTTTTCTTTGATGTATTCAATCATTAAAGGTAGCATCTTATCAGCTTTGCTCCATTCAGGCTGTAAGAGTAAGGCGCAAGTAGGCTGCATTTGTGCTGCAAACTCTTCTGCCCAAGCTAGGTCGCTTTTATGATAGACCACTACTTTTAATTCGTGGGCTCTTTGATAAATTTCAGGTAATGGTGCTTTGAATTTTTTTGGCGAAAAGCAAATCCAATCCCAAGTGCCTGTAAGAGGATGCGCCCCCGAAGTCTCGAGGTGTGTTCTGAAGCCCGCTTCTTTGAGCTGTTGAGTGAGCAGGCGCAGGTCATACATCAGTGGCTCTCCTCCCGTGATAACTGCCAGCCGTGCAGGATATTTTAAAGATTCTGCCACTATCTGCTCGATAGCTACTTTGGGGTGTGCCGATGCGTCCCAAGATTCTTTTACATCACACCAAACACAGCCTACATCACAGCCCCCTAGCCTGATAAAGTAAGCAGCTTGCCCTTGAAAGACACCCTCTCCTTGCAAGGTATAAAAAGCCTCCATGAGGGGTAGTGTATTTTGTATTGATGGTCTGTCTTTTTCTAGTAAATTATATGTTGTATTTTTCATGTTTTCCTTTTTTGGTTCTTAATCTTTTGACGTGCTATTTGTTTTTTAACAAGTAAATTCTCAATCAAAAAATATGTGCTTGCCTTATAAAACATTGCAAAAATAAGCTTTCTTAGCCTTGCAGACCTAGTTTTTTTTTGTAAATTGATTGCTCAAAGCTAATTTCACATTTGATTAAGTCGGAGTAATGAGTAGATTTACTTAAAAATTGAGATCCAAAGCGTTGATAATCAAATATTTATATGGAAATATTTATTTACTAAAAAGACTAGAGTTTATTTAATCCAGAAATATGCCATGAAAGACCACACAAAAAACCCTTGGATTATTGTAGGTGCCTCAAGCATAGGGGCTGCACACCAAAAAAACAATACTCCCTGCCAAGATGCACATTTTTACGAAGTGCTACCCAACCAGTGGGGTGTAGCCGTAGTAGCTGACGGGGCAGGTTCGGTGGAAAATGCACACATAGGCGCGCATTTTTTGAGCGAGGCAGCAGGCAAGGTATTTCTAAAGACCATAGAAGAAAATGATTGGCAGACGAGTTTTCCTGAGCTTGCTGCTTGGGCACAAACCGCCAAGCATACTTTTGCACAACTTCGTCAGCAACTCGAGACGTTTGCACTTGCCCAAAACAGCACAGCCAAAGAGCTTTCATCTACCTTGCTTGTGGTGGTGTTTAGCCCTCTAGGTTTGCTCACTGCACACATAGGCGATGGTAGAGGGGGTTACCTCAGCAGCGATGGTACTTGGAAAGCACTCACAGACCCTTGGAAGGGTGAGTATGCCAATGAAACTGTGTTTTTTAGCTCTGATATTTGGGACAAGGAAGACATAGACAAGTACCTCAGAATCAATTATATACAAGAAGAAGTAAGTGCATTCACACTACTCTCTGATGGCTGCGAACGCCATTCGTTCATTTGTAATGTATGGGACGAAGCCACTCAAAAATACATAGACCCTAACCAACCTTTTGATAAGTTTTTTAACCCTTTATTAGAAAACTTACAAAAGATGCACACTAACCAAATCTCAGCAGCAGAAATGAAACAAAAATGGGAGAAATTTTTGAGTGAAGGCAATACAAAACTTCAAAATGAACCCGATGACAAAACGATGATATTGGCAGTCAGAAATAATTAGCCTTGTTTTAGGCTTTGTCGTTACCAAGGCAAACAGCCATTTATTGCCATTTTGAGCTCAGATTTTATTAAGGAAAACCACTTTCACCGAAGCCAATGGATACACCTTCTAGTACGGCAATACTCAAAAAATATTGGGGCTACGAACAGTTTCGCCCTTTGCAGCAAGAAATCATTGATTCAGTACTTGCTGGCAATGACACCCTTGCTTTGCTGCCCACAGGTGGAGGAAAATCTATTTGTTTTCAAGTACCTGCCCTTGCCCTTGAAGGACTGTGTATTGTTGTTTCGCCATTGATAGCTTTGATGAAAGACCAAGTAGAACAGCTACAGCGCAGGGAAATTCCAGCTTGGGCGATTTACTCGGGTATGAAAAAAAATCTTATCGATAAATACCTCGATGAGGCAATGGCAGGCAAAGTAAAATTTTTGTATGTGTCGCCTGAAAGGCTGAAAACCGAGCTGTTTCTAGCAAGGGCTGCACAAATGAATATTAGTCTTTTGGCAATAGATGAGGCGCATTGTATCTCGCAATGGGGCTACGATTTTCGCCCTCCTTACTTAGAAATTGCCCAATTTAGGGCTTTGATTCCCGAAGTGCCTGCCATTGCCCTTACTGCCACTGCCACGCCCCAAGTCAGAGAAGACATCATGGCAAAGCTAGATTTTAAAGAAAATCGCCAAGTATTTCAGAAAAGTTTTGCCCGTGCCAACCTCTCTTACAGTGCTTTTGAAGAAGAAGACAAAAACACACGCCTCCTCAAAATATTGAAAAATGTAAAAGGTACAGCCGTTATCTATGCCCGTAATCGGCGGAAAACACGTGAAATAGCAGAATTTCTGAAGAAAAATGGCATCTCGGCTGATTTTTACCACGCAGGGCTCAACAACCAACAGCGTGCTCAAAAACAAGAAGATTGGATACAAGACCGTACAAGAGTTATCGCCGCTACCAATGCCTTTGGTATGGGCATAGACAAGCCCGATGTGCGGGTAGTAGTACATATGGATTTGCCCAATAGCCTTGAAGCATACTACCAAGAAGCAGGCAGGGCAGGAAGAGATGAGCAAAAAGCCTATGCTGTGGCACTCTTCAACCAAGCCGACCTAAGCGAACTGCGCAGACAAGTAGAAGTAGCCTATCCTGATACAGCATACATTAAAACGGTCTATCAGGCTCTTGCCAATTATTATAACCTTGCCATCAATGCAGGCGAAATGCTGAGTTTTGACTTTGATTTGCAGGATTTTCAAAAGCAATTTGACCTCAAAGGGGTCAAAACTTATTACGCTCTCAAAAAACTCGATGAGGCAGGGTTCATTCAATTAAATGAATCTTACTACAGCCCATCACGCATTTTATTTAATCTTGAGTTTAGAGAAATTTATGAGTTTAAGCTCAAAAACCCAGGTGCAGAGCCTATCCTTACATTGCTCTCAAGGCTGAGGGGAGGAGATATGTTGAGTAATTTTTTTCCTATATCAGAATACACGCTTGCAAATTATTTAAAAACTTCTCACGGAAACGTGTGCCGACAGCTCGAGCGGCTACAAGAACTTGGCGTTATCACCTACGACCAGCAAAGCGAAAAACCTCAAGTCCTTTTCCTTACACCACGCTATGATGTAAAACATCTGCCGCTAGATACTCAGGCCATGCAAGCCCGCAAGCAGAGAGATTTGGATAAAGTAGAGGCTGTAATTCATTATATGCAGCATCAGCACCGCTGCCGTACACAGTTGCTCTTAGAGTATTTTGGTGAGGTAAGTTATGAAGCCTGTGAAGTATGTGATGTGTGCATTGCCAAAAAGAAAAAACGTATTTCAGAGGGCGATACAGAGGCACAAGCGCAAAAAATCAAGCAAATATTAGAGGCGGGTGCTATGGCAGTTTCAATACTTGTTGCCAAACTCAACCCAAGCAATGAAGCCCAAGCCCTAGAGCTTATCAGGGCAATGCTAGACAGCAAAGAACTCCAAAAAGAAGAAGATGGCAGAATAGGGCTTTCTGCTAAATCTCTAAAGACGCCAAAAAAAGAAGATTAAGTGAATTATGAATTTTTAATTATGAATTGCTAATTCACTCACTATCAATAACTTATGAATTAAAATTGTCAAAATTATTTTTTACCCTTTACTAAGGCATCAAAGCAAAGCAACTGCCTCATAAAAATCTTCTTGTATTCTCTTAAAGACCCGAGCATGGTATTTTGTACTAGATTGCTTGGTTTTGTACTCTGGATATGACTGAGTTATTTAGGGTTGACACTTTTGAGAAAAATCAAAAACGCTTATCTTTGTCAAAAAAACGTTCATGACACATATCTCAAAAGATACGCTTTGGAAAGGCATTATTGAAGATTTATTTGATGATTTTCTGTTATATTTCTTTCCTGAGTGGGCTGCACAGACAGTAGATTTTTCTAAGCCTTTCCTGTTTTTGGATAAAGAACTTGACGAAATCTACCCTAAGCCTCAAGATAATCAAAAGCGATATGCCGATAAATTAGTGAAGGTCTTTACCAAAACAGGAGAAGAAAAGTGGCTACTGATTCATTTAGAAGTACAAGGCTATCAAGATGAAAATTTTACTGAGCGAATGTATATCTATTTTTCTCGCATCAGAGAAAAGGAAGGCAAAAATATTATGGCACTTGCCATACTCACTGATGATAACAAAGATTTTCACCCCAAACAATACAATTATCAATATCAAGATACACAACTGAGTTATCGCTTTGCCACTTTTAAACTTTTGAAGAAGAGCGAGAAAGAGCTAAACATACCTAATAATCCTTTTTCAATTGTAATGCTGACTGCACGTAAAGCATTGATAAAGAATAATTTATCAGACTCAAAGCAACTCATTTGGAAGATGGAATTAGTTAGAAATTTGCAACAAGCTAACTATGATGAGGAGAAAATACGTAATCTCTTGAACTTTATTCGCTATTACACTCGTTTGGAAGACAATACTTTTTTAAACAAGCTAAATCAGGAAATACAAACCACTTTTAAACAAAGAAAAAATATGGGCATAGAAGAAGCAATTTTACAAGAAGTAAGAGAACAAGGCGAACTCCAGACTAAAATTAAAGGGATAAAAAAAGCTTTAAATCAGAAACTTTTGAACATAGAACAAATAGCAGATTTATTTGAAGTATCACTTGACTTTGTTCAAAAAGTGCAAAAAGGGGAGATTATGTAAATCGCCAAAAAAGGAAGATTAAGACATCAAAGCAAAGCAACTGCCTCATAAAAATCTTCTTGCATAGCCTCAAAGCGTGTAAGTACTGACTGTACAAACTGCGCATTGGCTAAAAGTGTAGAAAGGTCTTCTGCACTTGTGAGTTCAATTTCAGCAATTTTGTATGTTTGCTCAAGGTTATCTTTTTCAAACTTTATGAGGTATTTTTGATTCCAAGCAAATACAGTAATTTGCATATCCGAATGAGGGTAAGTAGCAATCTGACGCATAATTATTTTAAAAAACCCACGATTTAATTTATAGAAGTGAAATTTTCTGCTTGAAGGTTTGTTTCAGATGATTTAATTTCTTTACAATCAAGTTGCGATTTTTAGAAGACTTTACCCATTGAGGTAGATTGGTAATCATAGAGTACTTGTGTCTGCCATCATCTTCTCTCAACTTGGCGTCAACATATTCTTTGAGATAATCCAAATGTTCAAGATTATAAAGCCACAGCACATTACCCTTTATATCTACTTGAAGCCAAAGGTCAAATCCAAAATAAGGGTCGGTAGCTTCATAATTTTGATAGCGATGCCAGTTGATGTCATATTCTTTCTTGACTTTACAAACTTTACAAGCAATATTAGTTGTTTTGTAGGGTTCTCTTGTAGGGGGTGTGGTGTGAGATACTCTACTGCCACAATACCCACAAGCCCTGCTCACAAAACCTAGCATATATCCAGCCCAATTTTTACTTCCCATATCTTGAAAACCGCAATAGCTGCAATTGCAAACAGATTGATGCTCGTAAGGAAAGGGTATTGTATATTTTGGTAATTCTGTTTTTACCAAAGCAGGCTCGGCGCATTTAGGACATTGAATCCAGATATTTTCGCTAAAATATACAGTTGGGAATGCGGGTTTATCAAACTTCATATTTTCAATAATTACACAAACTCATACAAATAACAAATTTATGAAAATTATATCATTTTCCTACTGACCTACTATTAAAACTTACCAACTTTGGCACTTTGCATAATTGCCTGTGCAGTAGCTTGCCAGCGTTCTTTGCTTCGGTAGGGGCAGGTAAAGTTAAACACCAACACACGCTCATCTTCTATGGTATATTGCAAGTAGGAGTATTGTTTCATGGCTGTGCCACTTCCGATTTGGCTTTCTTCATCTTTGACAGTGCCTACAAACTCAATCACAATAAAATCTCGTTTGTTGATATTTTCTATTTTTTCTTGGATAAACTCTACCTCTGTATGCATAGCCGCAATGCTTGCCATATACATAGATTTAATTATCTCCAAGTCTTCGGCGTTAAAACTTGCCTGGCTGTGGGCTCTCAACGAACGATTGACACTCATATTAATACCAAAATCTACCATTCCGTCTAGGGTAGTAAACATAGCCAAAGGAGGGCGATACGCGCCATACTTTCGGGCATAAATATCTTCAGGCATAGTGATAAAATCATCAGGAATAGATACCGTAATTTTATCAGTAATTTTGGTTTTGACAAATTTAATATTTTGTGCAACTACACTACTTGAAAGCACCAGTAAAAAAAGAAATACAGCTATTTTTGATTTATTGAGCATAGTTTTTTTTGATTTTATTGATAGATATACAACTTTAGGGAGGTGTAGATTATGAAATGTGATTTTTTTTAAAGTTCTCATTATCAGAATTTTACAAATAGAAATAAGCAAACTTATTATTTACATTTTTCTTATTTTGATTTTAAACCTAAACAAAAGCAGAAAATTGCCTTGTTTTGAGTACATTAACACTATCTCAATCTCAATACGCCAAAGAAAGTCAGAGGTTCATAAAAAATAAGGCTCTCGTATAAAAGTAGACTGACACCTAAAATTCAGCTTTTTGGTTGTCTGACAATTTTTGTGGAAATCTGCAGCAGCAGACTTCCAGTCCGCTGGCATTTATGTTCTAAACAGTATTTAGCTCATCTTATCGC
>CAYZQI010000018.1:8998-47966 GCA_964480455.1 uncultured Cytophagaceae bacterium | reverse complement strand
GCTAAGAACAAACTTTATGAATTACTTACACTCAAATACAAAATAAAATTCTGAAATACTAAGATATACTTTTCTTACTTTACATCCAAAACAATGACTATATGATGCAAAAATTTAGTCTTAGCGAGAGGCTAAGACTAGTTTGGGTTACGCTTAACGCCATAGCTTTAGACCAGATAGGTTAAATCACTCAAGTCTTGATTTGCCTCTTCTATTCTTTCATCCTTTAGCATCTGGTTTTTGATGGCATATATACTATCAATTTCAGCAAATAGTCCATCTTCAAAATCATCATAGTCATCTATGTCCTTTACAAAAGCACTAGGTAGTCCAGAGAACCACTCTAATACTTTTCTTTTTGAAGTACTATCATTCTCCATTTCAGCATATATTTTAAATGAGTTGATTTCTAAATATTTATAAATAAATTCAAGTAATACCAGTAACCCTGATTGATTCAAGTTTCTCATCACATCTTGCCAATTTTCATATTTAAAATTTTTCCATAACTCGGGAGTAGATAACATGAACTCGATGGAATATAAACCTGAGAAGTGGTTAAAATTGTACTCCACCAATTTTTTCTTATCCTGATAACTCAATTTCTCTAAATTTATAAGATAATGCTCCATAAACATTCTATTGATGTTACCCTGTTTTACCTCATCCTTGGCTTTGTTATGGATATCTTTGGCTATTTGTTCATATCTATTTTCCATTTTTATTAGTAGTTCAGTGTTGTGTTAGATATAACTCTTGGCTTTCCATTTGTCCATTTGTATAAAGCGAGTCTAGTTCCCTTTAAGTTCAGACCTATATTTCGTAGTAAACCAGGAAATCTTTCCCCCTGTACTATGGAAGGCTGATAATGTCCTGATTGATTCATTATTGATACTACTTGACCATCTTTAAATTTTAGCCTCCCTGCTGCTCTAACAAATATAGCTTCCCCTGACATTTTCCAATGTCCACCACCAATAACTAACTCTCCATTAGTATTAATGATAAAATCCACCCTTTTTGATAATGGCATCCCGCCAACCTTTACAATTCCATTTTCCATACTGTAAGATAAAGGTCCGCTCTCTTGAGGTTGAGGAGTAGTAATTTTTGCATCTATAAGCCCTTTGTATCTAGGAGTTAGGCCAAATCCCCTTGAAGAAGCTAAACTTGTGCGAAAGCCTCCTGCACCATTTTCAAAAGCCAACCCAAAAAACATCGCCCCAGCCATAAAATTGGCATGACGACCATATATTTGTTGGAAATTTTTATTGCTTAAGATGCCTATTCTATCCTTATTGAACATCAATGTCCTGCCAAAAGGACTGTTCCGGGCATTTTGCATTACCCAGTCATATACAGCCCAATCTCTCTCATCCCAAGTATAACCACCATTACTTGTTTGCACTTCTGATTTCGCTTCTACTGGATTTGCATTAGCTGCATCATTGGCTGCTTTATCTACTTGTATGCCTTCTACCTGAGTTGTTGGTTGATTAGAATTATACACTTTGTCATCACTACTTGGTGTTGGAAGGGTAGATTGTCCCCCCTTCTTCGTAGTATCAGAAGCCGCCAACCCCGTAGGATCATTAAACATCACAGGATTATTAAACCCAAACTGATAGGGCGTAATGCCCGAAAACGCTGAAGCCAATAAATCATACCCGTGAAACCTGCCTAGCTGTGGGTCATAGCCACGGAAGTCCGTTTCGTAGAAGTAGCCTTTGCCGCCGTTGAGGTCTTTTTGCTTCTCACTTTGGGCATTGAAGGTGAAGCGGTCTAAGTCTTGCTTGCCTATCCCTGCAAGCTCTAAGCCCCAAGATTAGCATATTATAAATTACCTATCCCAATAAGTCGACTTACAGGTAAATTATCAAAGTCTTTTATTTTTTCTACGGATATTATAATTAAACCTATTTCATCTTGGAAGGTGTGGTCATGTACATCTTGCTGTAAAATAAGATAGTTATCTCTAATTTTCCATCCATTATATCTATATTCTTGATTATATTCAAACTTATTCGCTTTCTTTGATAAGTAAATACCATCAAATTGGGATTCTCCTAAAAGTTTTACTAAACTATGGAGACATAAATCATAGTTAGTGTTAAATTTATTTAATCCTTCTATGTACGACTCAAAATTTTCAAAATCTAGATTTCCGCCTTCTTCATCAATATCGTATAAATAACAGAGTTCTAAAAAAATGTATTCACTTTTATAATCTTTGTCTTGTTTAGATGATACGAGAATTATTTGGAAGATGGGCTCACCTTCTATTTTAAAGATGAATAAAGGATTATCATCCTCAAAACCAATAGAAACTAGCAACTTTCCGATATTGACTGGACGAGTCCAGTCAATATCCGAATCAATTAGGTGAGGTAACACCTTAGAACTTATTAATTTTAAATGCTTCTTGAAATCATTCATCATCTTCTTCTTCAAAATCTTCTTGAATTGCTTTTACTTTATCATCTTTACCCTGAGGAGTGTAAGGAAAGCTATAAGTTACTAATATAGTTTTAATACCTTGAAATGTCCTCCTTAAAAAATTTTGACAATTAGTATTTTCATTACAAGGTTGTAACTCAACATATATTTCTTGAATATTCTCTAATTTAATACCCATCTTAGTCAAATCTGATATCCCAACTCTTTCAGCATGTTGACCTGCTCCAAATTTATTACGCCAACTTCTGGCATAATGATATTGTGCTTGACCTGAATTATCTGTATATACAAAAATAGCATGTGTTTGTACTCCACCTCTATTATTATTTTTTCTTCTGTTCTGTCTAGTCATTATAGAAAGGTCATAAGAGTAATAGTCCACTTGAATCATAAGTAATGGATCATCTTCGCCACCATTCCACCAACTATCGTTTCCACCGCCATTACCACCATCGCCACCTGATATTAAACTAACATTATCATCTATTCTTAGTGGTTTTAGTTTCTTTTTCTTTTTCTCCTTTTTTTCTTTCCCATTTGAGTTCCTGATTAAATCTTGCGTGGTTTTGATAATGAGTGGCAGATTAATAATAAGTGTCGGAATTGAAGTAACTGGATTCAAGACCAAAGGAATGTAAGGTATAATATTAGCTTGATTAACCTCACTTTTTCCTTCTACAACAACCTCATCTAAATCAGCTTTTATAAAAGTCCAGCCCTCTCCTGGGTCATTCTCAAACCATTTTTCATTTCCATCAGCATCTCTGTACCAATCTAATCCACTTGGGTCATTATAAGAAATTGGGTTGTTGATGGCATAATGATAAGGCGTAATCCCTGTATATTTACTTGCCAATAAATCATACCCGTGAAACCTGCCTAGCTGTGGGTCATAGCCTCGCCAGTCGGTTTCGTAGAAGTAGCCTTTGCCACCATTGAGGTCTTGTTGCTTCTCAGATTGGGCATTGAAGGTGAAGCGGTCTAAGCCCTGCTTGCCTATCCCTGCAAGCTCTAAGCCCCAAGGGTCGTAGTGGTTTTCTTGGGCGATTAATGCTCCCTCAAACGCTATCGTGAGGTCATCAAACCATACATCTAAGCTAGATTCATTTACCACAAATATCTCCACTCGCCCTTTGGCGGGTGCGGTGAAATGAGGCAATACGAGCTGCTCCCATGCATCATTTCCTTTTGCTAAGGTACTAATTCTTTTGTAATATGGTGTAGGATTTCCTCCATTTTCGGGATAAAAAATCAGGTAGAGGTAGGCATTGTGCTATTCACTTCTACTTTCATTATGAATTCTTTCTTGTAAATAATTAGGATACTTATACGTATCAAAAACACTTTCTTGTGGATACTTTTTACAGCGCTCTGTAATAAATTTCGGTAAAGTTTTAACCTCATGAAAATACCCCAATCTTCTATCATAACTTTGATCCACACAATCTAAAAGTAGGTATAACTTCTCATCTACTGTGGATACTCCAATAATATCAAAATCGTGGCTCTCATGAAAATAGAAAGCATCAGGTAGTGATTTTAGATTACTGAAATAAACCAATACCTCTTGATTAGGTGAGCCATAATAAAATGATTCTACTGTTTTTATATCTTTCAAATCAATATGCTTAATTACAAAATTAATTATCTTATCAATTATTCTTTTACGTCTCATTCTAAATATTTCATCATTACTTGGAAACCAAACCCTAAGAATCTTTTTTAAATAGCTTACCATCTTAATTACCACCTAATTATTTATTTTCTTTACTTAACAACCATTTCATCAACTCTTCACCATAATATCCACCTACTGAACCACCAGTATATATAATTGAACCCGCCACAAAAGCACCACCAGCAGGGGTAATTATTGGGGCACTAGCCGTGCCAGCAAAAGTTGCAATAGGTGCTGAAAAAGTCATTCCCAAGAATGCACCTACATAACCTGTCCCAACTACAAGCGTTTCTTCTATCATATTTTCTGATTGTAGTATCCTATTAGTGGTATAGCCTAATGAGAATAAGCTCAAGATACCACCACCCATAGACATAGAGTTAAACAATCTGTTTGTAGAGTAAAATCGGCGAACTTCTCCCTTGTTATTCAATATGGTTGCTTTCTTATCAGGTGGGCCTTCTACTATATCTAAAACTCTTCCAAATCCCCCGATAGAGTTCTTGCGAGCAGCAATTTTTAAGTCAGTTCTTTGCCTAATTCCCTCACGATTACTTATTTCCTCGGGGTTGGGATTATAAAGTGATTTCAAAGCAAGTGCATCCTTGTAATATTTATATCTTTGATAGCCGTTGTAAGCCGAGAAAGGGGCTACACTTTGAGGATTAAATCCAAAATTTAGGTTCTCGAAAGGAACAATACTTGCGGTAGAAACAAAATTGTTTTGTCCTCCAGAACTAGTACTGCCACCTACTTCGCTTTCCGCAACTGTAGTATTATACCCTTTTCCATCTGCATTTTCGGTATGAATTACCGTTCCTCCATCGGTTTCTTGGGTATATGTATCTCCTATGCTTGTAAACTCTTCACCATCAATAGAAAAACTTTCGCTTCCTTCTCTCCAAACTACACTCCCATTAGAGCCTTTGAAGAAATCATTTGCAGAGAGTCCAGTCGGGTCATTAAACCTCATAGGATTATTAAACCCAAACTGATAAGGCGTAATGCCTGAAAATGCCGAAGCCAAAGCATCATACCCGTGAAACCTACCTAGCTGTGGGTCATAGCCACGGAAGTCGGTTTCGTAGAAGTAGCCTTTGCCTCCGTTGAGGTCTTTTTGCTTCTCACTTTGGGCATTGAAGGTGAAGCGGTCTAAGCCCTGCTTGCCTATCCCTGCAAGCTCTAAGCCCCAAGGGTCGTAGTGGTTTTCTTGGGCGATTAATGCTCCCTCAAACGCTATCGTGAGGTCATCAAACCATACATCTAAGCTAGATTCATTTACCACAAATATCTCCACTCGCCCTTTGGCGGGTGCGGTGAAATGAGGCAAGGTCAGTTCTTCCCATACCTCATTTCCTTTTGCTAAGGTACTGATTCTTTTGTAATATGGTGTAGGATTTCCTCCATTTTCAGGATAAAAAATGAGGTAAAGATAGGCACTGGGCAAGGTGCTTGAGGTATTGGCATTGTTTGGAATAAGACCTGCCGTCAAGCCTACTGTAATATTGCTAATCGGGAAGTTGGGTTGGGTGGTTTCACCGTTGATGGTTTGACTTCCGTAGCCTGGCAATCCACTCAAAAAAGTCAAGAAAGTGGCTGGGATATTAAAACTCTGATTATCGGGATTGAGGTAATTAGCAAATACCTTTACATCTATTTGGTCGCCCTGCCTTACGGGGAGAGATTTCCAAGGACCGAGGGTCTTGTTTTCGGCTGCATTGAGTTTAGCCGAACTACTGCTTGCCTTGCCTTTATTGCCAACTCTGGTAAGTGAAATATTGGCAAATTCTCTTTCTTCGTTGGTTTTTTCGGGTTCGGTGGTTTCCATTGTGGCTACAAAAGGGTTCACTTGGGTAGCTTCACGGAAGGTCATTCTGAGGTTGCCGAGGTGGTCGGTATAGCGGTATTCATACACAAAGCCAGAGGATTCATTGCCGAGCTGATGAGGGGCAAGGGCTTTTCCTTTGGGCGTGGCGATGAATTGTAGTTCGTTTTCTTGATAGACAAAGCCTCCTACATAGTCGGTTTGGACAGTGATGTTAGCTCCTGTGGGGTCTTCATTGGTGATTTTGTAGAGTTTTATTCCTGCTGCATCATAGACATATTTGATGCTGTTGCCGTTCTGATAAAGTATGTAAGTGGCTTTGGTGAGGTGATTGTATTGTATGGTTTGGATTTCTTTGTTGTCATCACTATTGGCATTGCCATTGGCATCATAGCGGTATTCGTGGCTACTAGGGGCGTGTGAGGTTTGATAGGTGTAGCTCCTGCGGTCTTGAAAATCGCCTGCGATGCCTGATACTTGGCTAGGGTTAGCGGCATCACTCACGGCTACGAGTTGGTTGCCATTGTAGCTGTAGGTGAGGTCATCTATCAAGCCAAAGTTGGCAACTGCTGGGGTGGTGGCAGTAGCTGGATTGATTTTTTGCAAGCCTCGGCGGTTGATGCCTAAGATATTTCCATTGGCATCATAGCCTGTGATTTCCTCATTGAAATAGCCTACTTCTTGATTCCAGATAGTGCCATTGGTGCTGGCTCGGTAATCGGCTTTTTTCAGTCTATTGAGGGCATCATACTCGTAGGAGTATGAGCATATGGGTGAGTTAGCTTCTAAGGCTGATTTCCAGAGAACGATTTGCTGTTTTTTTGTGCATATGTATAGACAACTTATCGTAATTAGTCTGTAATTTTGCAGCCAAATAAAAATACCATGCAAGTTCGTTTATTTGTTTTTTTGATACTAGGGTTGTTGTTTTCTGTCCAAAAGGGTAAAACACAAATCGTAACGCTCTCTGGCAAGGCACAGGTTAGCCTTATCACGGGTAGCCCTGGGCAAGATGTTTATAATCTTTTTGGACACAGTGGATTGCGGATTTATGACCCAAGCATAGGGCTAGATATTATGTACAGCTATGGCACTTTTGATTTTGATACACCCAATTTTCTTTTAAAATTTGCACAAGGTAAACTCAATTATTTTATTTCTGTAGCACAATACCCACCTTTTATTGCTTTTTACCAGCGTGAAGGGCGCACAGTCTATGAGCAAGTGCTTGACCTCACACTCGAGGAAAAAAATGCTGTATTTGCCTTTTTACAAAATAACTTCAAACCTGAGAATCGCTATTATCTCTATGATTTTTTCTATGATAATTGCTCAACGCGCATCAGAGATGCACTCAAAAAAATCTTCAAACAAGACATCAAATACAATGAAGACCAACTTGCCCAAAACAAAAGTTTTAGAGATTGTGTGGACCCTTATGTAAACAAACCTTGGATACGTTTTGGGATTTATCTGCTTTTGGGCGCACCTGCCGATAAAATAGCTGATGGCTACAATACCATGTTTTTGCCTGACAACTTGATGGAAGGTTTTTCAAAAGCACAAATTAAGCGCAATGGTCAATGGATAGCACTTGCCCCTGAGTCAAAAATTGTATCACAAAGCCTGATTTCCGCCCCCCCGTACTTGTGGCTGAATCCCTACTCAGTGATGTGGGGGCTGAGTGCTGTATTGTTGATCATTACTTTTCTGGGCTATCGCAAACAAAAAATAAGTTACACACTTGATTTTGCTCTTTTCTTCCTGATGGGTTTGATAGGTTTGTTATTTTTATTTATGTGGTTTGGCACTAATCATCAAACTTGCGCCTGGAATTTTAACCTTCTTTGGGCTTTGCCTACGCATGCCTTTGCTGCTTGGGGATTGCTTTTTGGGCGTGGGAAATCTTGGGTCAAAACCTATTTTAAGATAACAGCGGCAATTGAGGCAATTCTTTTATTGACTTGGCTTTTTTTGCCACAAGAGATGCATGGTGCGCTTCCCCCT
This sequence comes from uncultured Cytophagaceae bacterium, assembly GCA_964480455.1. Lineage (GTDB taxonomy): Bacteria > Bacteroidota > Bacteroidia > Cytophagales > Microscillaceae > JAABSX01. The sequence continues at coordinate 39,999 of CAYZQI010000018.1, read as the reverse complement.
TGGGTGCTGGTGCTAGGTTTGCGTGCGGCTAGAATAGCCTATGCTTGATGCAGTGCCTTCTTGAGCACCATCAAGCATAGAAAACAAATTGTTTTTAAAGTAAATATCCATTTTTTAAAAGAAAAAGTAATAAACCCACACCTGTTGCTGTCCAAAGTAGAAAAAGTAAGGCGATAAGCCCTTGACTTTGTGATTTTCTTTTCTTCAACTTTGTTCTTGGGTGCTTAGTTGTATTTTTGAAATTACTCAAATTGTGAACCCTTTTGATGAGGTGCTGATAAGTGAGGCTTTGATAGTTAGAGGTAGGGATATGTTCCTTTATTTCGCGAAGTAGTTGTTTTTGATAATATGCCAGCAAGCTACTCTTTACAATTTTAACATTACCAAAAAAACTTTTTCTTTCGGGATAGACCTCTATCACCTTTTTAGTGATAAGATGCTTGATGCGTGCAGGACTTTCTTGCACCAGTTGAGCGGCTGTTTTGATATTGATGAGTTCCATGGGCTATTGATGTTTGGTGTTTTTATCTAATACGAAGCGTTTTCTTACAAGGATTGTTGATTTGTGTAGAAGCAAAAAATCAAAATGTAAATGCTGTTATCTTCTTTGTGAAGTAGATTTTTATAAGTCTTTTATGTTTTGAATAAAATTTTTACTAAAAAAAGCACAATCAAATTCAAATACTAGGCGTTAGAGAAAAGCAATTACTAAAGACTAATCTTTATAAATCCAAATAATATTTATTTTATTTTTTGAGATGTAAGAATTTGATAAAAAAAAACCTTTAGCAATCGTTTTCGTAAAATACAATTAACTAAACTAAATTATCAAAAATATGATGAAGCGCACTTATCAAATAGAGCAAGTAAGCTATGACATCATCAATCAAGCTGCCAACTTGTCATCAAAAGAACGAAGCAAACTGTTTGGATTTATGAACAGTTATGTAGCAGTAAAAAATACACCTGATGGAAAAATAGAAGTCCTTATGGAAACCCTTGGAAGAAGAGACCATTGCCTGCGATTAATCCAAAATATAGAAAACGGCCACGAAGCTAGTTCAGAAAGAACTGCGCCTGGCATTGGAATTTATCAGCTTGCGAGTTGAGCTATTAATTAAAATGCTCCTTACTCGACATGCTGAGTATAAAAAGTAATAAATTTTGTGATTTTGAGTTTACACGTAAAAGCCTTATGTTTTGCACTAGGCTTTTTTTGTTTAATTTGTGTGTCAAGTAATCGTGTTCTAAAAAAAATACGCTTATGCTAAAATATCCCTTTCAAATCTGTTTTTTTTTGATGTTAAGTGCTTCTCTATTAAGTGCCCAAAATACTGAGGCACTCCTCACCGAAGCTCAGCAATCCATAAAAGCAGAAAATTATTTTCAAGCTATACGTCAGCTAGATGCCTTGCTCAAAGACAACCCAGAATTAGCAAAAGCATATTTTATGAAAGGCTTATGTGAATACAAGCTAGACAACCCTAAAGCGGCCCTTGCGCAGTTTGATTATGCTATTTTGTATCAGCCAGATTACCTCGAGGCATACTACAACAGGGGTTTGATTCAAGCAGGTATGCAAGCGCATGACTTAGCCATCAAAGATTTTGATGTAATACTAGCAAAAAACCCCAGCATTACGCCTGTTTATAAGCAAAGAGCCTTGAGCTTTTTGGCTCTGCAACAGAGACAAGAGGCGCAAGCTGATTTTAAGAAACTTTCTCAGCTAGCACCTCACAACAAAGAAGCGCATTATTATTTGGCACTAATTGCACAGCAAGAAGAAGCCCCAACAGTAGAGATACTCAAATACCTCGAGCAAGCACTAACCATAGATAAAGAGTATGAAAATGCACTTTTGATGCGTGTAGAAATTTATTTTATGCAGCAAGCTTTTGAGAAAACCGAGGCAGATGCTACTCAGCTCATTCGCCTCAACCCCTACAACTGGCGTGCATATTATCTCTATGCTGAAGCACTTTTTGAGCGAAAAGCCTTTGAAAAAGCAAAAGAACAGCTAGAAAAAATCTTATTGAAACAAGCCGAATATGCAGATGCTTACTATTGCCTTGGTAAAATAGCATTTGCCCAAAAACAACCTAAAACTGCTTGCCAACACTGGCAAAAAGCAAAAGAATTTGGAAGTGCACAAGCACAAGCACTTTGGCAACTACATTGTGAAACCAAAGAATGAAATATCTCCTATTACTCAAAAAAAACACTCATGCGCAGCAATACTTTTATCTTTACATTTTTTTTTATGGTAGCCACAGCATTTATTGCACAAGCGCAAACCATACTTGACTTAGCTAACCAAAAAAGACTGGCAGGGCAGTACGAAGCAGCCATAACAGATTACACCCAAGTAATTGGGCAAGCTCCCAACCTTGCAGCAGCCTATGCTGAACGGGGGTATTGTTTTGCAAAGTTAAAAAGATACCAAGAAGCCCTCTCCGATTTAGAAAAAGCCATTGATTTAGGCTTTAAAGACCCACTTGTTTTCCTCAATAGAGGGTGGGCAAAGTACAACCTCGGAGATAAACAAGGGGCCTGTGCAGATTGGCAGCAAGCCGAGCAGCAAGGCTACAGCAAAGCAGGAGAAACTATTGCGGCGTATTGTCAGCAATAATCTTTCAATGATGATTTTTACCCTTTACCCCATTGCCATTACTTGAAGTAGCTGCAAGAAGTGTATCTCTCGCTTCCTCATTTTGATAGACATTACTCTCTATGATATGATTGATTTTGCCAATAACTTTAAAGAAGGTATTGAGTTCATCTTCTGAAATATTGCTTGTAATGGCTTTGTTAAAACTTTTTACTGTCTGGCGTGATTTCTCACGTGCTTCTTTGCCTTTTTCTGTGAGGTAAATTCTAAAAAAGCGGCGGTCTTTGGTATCCTGTACCTTGTAAATGAAACCCTCCGCTTCCATATTGCGCAAGGTGCGTGTAATGCTACGTGCTTCTAAACCTAGCAAAGGAGCAATTTTAGTAGCCGGAGTACCTTCTTCTATGTCTATGTTCAATAAAATATAACCTACCGATACCGTGAGGTTGTATTTGCTTGCTTCTGCATTGTACATTCGTGCGATGGCATGCCAAGTAGCTTTTATGTTGTAATCAACGGTTTCTTCTCTTTTCATGTGCGTTTTTAAAGTAGATAACTGCAAAAATAGAAAAAAATGTTAGGCAAGCATACTATTTTCCTAAAAACATAATATTTGAACTTACCTTGATTCTAGGATACTCTATATAAAAATGCGCCAAAAAATGGCTTTGAGCTGGGGTAAAGCATAAATCTAAAAATTGGCAGCACTCTGATATAGCATTTTATGGAAGTAATTTAGAAAATTCACTTTTTAATTTTTTACTATTTAAAATACAAAATCAAAATTATATTTGCATTTACCTAATTTTATTGTAGATAGATAGTGTAAAATCAAAAGTTGATAATCTTTGATAAGCTGGCTAACCTATTTTACTACTTAGAAATTATACTTTTTTATAACTTCTTAAAATACAGTAAGTTTTACTATTATGTATTATCAATAAACTACTAATATAAATAATGTATCATCTATGAAAACAGTGCTACACGAATTACCTTATCTAAAAATAGAACTAGACAAAGCATTTGCTTGCTTAATGGTTACTTGGACAGGCTACACAACCAGTGAACAATTCAGGGCTGGTGTAGATAAAATCATAGAACTAATGGGGAATACAAGATTACTAAAAGTATCACAGATGTAACCGAACATCGTGTGATAGGACTAGAAGACCAAGAGTATGCCATACAAGCTTCCACAAAATTTTCTAAAGAATTTTGGGAAGTAAGCCGTGCTATCATTACACCCAAAGATGTTTTTGCCAGATTCGGTATCAAACAAGTAAGCCAGTCTGTAATAAAGCAGATAGGGCAGCAAAGAAAATTTTTTAATAACTTAGAGGAGGCTAAAAATTAGATGAAAGAGCAGTAAGTTAAAGTACGTTAATACTGTGTAACTATTTGATTAATAACTATTTGTGTGTCAATATTCAGTTAATCCACTGTTAATCGTGTAAGACAATCAACTCTAAAAACAAAATCACGTAAAGACCCCTAAATCCACTAATAATCATTATAAATTAAATAATACTATGAAAAGTCTGACCGTGAAACTGATACTTACTTTATTTTTATTTGGTTTGGTGCAAGCCCTAGAGGCACAAGTAAAAAATAAAGACCTAAGAGCTATCCGTCTTGCTAAGAAAGAAGCCAAAAATCGCAAAAAAGAAGGCTGGGATGTACCTCCAGGTTCACTCCCAATGGAAAAACAATTTGAAAGAGCTTGGGGTATGGAGCTTGAAACAGATGAGTATGGTAACCCAAAATACCTAGTAGCCACAGGAGCTGCCGTGGCAGGTACACGCACGGCTGCCGACCAAGCCGCTATGACTGCCGCTCGTAATGAACTCGCCGCTGCAATCCAAACCAAAGTATCTCAACTTATTCAAACTAAAACTGCCAATGACCAAATAGACCAAGAAGTAGCAAATACGCTTGACAAAACCGTGGCCAATGGCAAAGCACTTATTCAAAGTAGCCTCCGACAAGTAACTACTGCTTACAAAATCTACCGTGATGTGAATGACCCTCAAAACAAACGTAAAAATGTAGGTGTGGAAGTAAAGCTATTTTATGACCAAGATGAAGCCATGCGTGCTGCACAAAAAGCCATCAGAAAAGAACTAGAAAAAGAATCTGACAAACTCGGTAAAGAACTAGATAAAGTACTCGAAGAAATGGGTTGGCCTGAGTAAATGCTTTTAGAAACCATAGCCTAGGCTTCAGCCTGTACTTTTTTAATACAGACTGAAGTCTGCTTTACAAACCATGAACTTTTATAACCCTCAAAAAAACATGAAAATCTATCTCAGTATTTTCTGTCTCTTTCTCAGCATACAATACACCAAGGCGCAGAGGCAAAAACTCACCAATGTAGCCATAAAAATAGAAATACGCATGGAAGGCAACTACAGTAAAGCTGACATAGAGCAAAAAGCTATTCAAGCCGCACAAATCCAAGCACTTGGCAATGAGTTTGGCTATGCCATCATACAAGGTATCAATACACAAATACGCAGTACTAGTGGAGACAACATCTTGACCACCGAGCAGCTTACCTCAGTTTCCAATACGCTGGTAAAAGGCGAATGGGTAAAAAATGCTACTGGGTTTCCTAAACTGCGCTACACGCTACGCAATAATGAAGATAACCAAGAAATATGGCTCACGTGTGAAGTGAAGGGGCAAGCACGTGCCATTGAACAAGCCGAAGTGCTTTTCGAGACCTTTGCATATAGCTGTGAAGAACCCAGAAAATGTAACTCAGGGCAATTTACACACGGTGAAAGTATGTTTTTGTATTTCAGAACTCCTGTCAAAGGCTTTTTGAGCATATTTATGCAAGAAGAGGGCATAGTATATCGCTTGTTGCCCTATACACAAATGAATGGCAACTTTGAAAGCCACGTAGTAGTGGAAGCAGACAAGGAGTATTTCTTGTTTTCGCCACAGCACCGTGAATACTTCAAAGGATTTCCATTGGTAGATGAATATGGTTTAGAAACCTTCGAAGATGGCGAACCCCTTGCCAATCTTGTTTATGTGATTTTTTCTACCCAACCTTTCAATAAACCTATGCTACAAGAAACTAACAGCATCAAAACAGTAGAGTTAAAGGATTTTCAAAGCTGGATAAACTACAACCGAGGGCTAGATAAAAACTTTCAAGTGAGTACTTTTGGTATTACTGTTAATAAACCATAACCCCATAGCCTTGCCCAAATGTACTAAAACTATGCTTTTGAGCTATGAAATAAAGATATGAGCTATCCCCAAAGATAGCCTAAGCAGATTTATTGTTGAAATCACCTTGATTTTATTGCCTTTTTAAAGAAGGCTTTGTATTTTTGAAGCTACGATTCAAAACACAACTTAAACTATCTTTTTTTGATGATGGACGAATTAGACAATCGCAAGAGAAAGTATTATCCTGGTGACGTGAGAAGGATAGGTACAAAGGAGTACAGTATGATTTTGGGTAATCTTATCAACTACAAACACCAGCTTGTGCCAGAAAGCAATGAGCAGAAAGTAGGAGATTTGATGGCACGAATTGCCCTCAAACTAAAGGAACTAGGTTATGAAACCGAATCAAAGGCCATTAAAAAGAAGTTGGGTAGGCGCAAAAATGGTAAATACCAAGACATTACTCTTAAAAAGAAAAATCATACCATTGCTGTAGCGGTTAAGGTATGGGAAGAAGCAAACCAACTTAATGAAGCTGCAAAAGAACAAAACAAAAGGAAAACGTGAATATGCGCTATTTCATAGAGATTGCCTATCAAGGTACGCACTATCACGGATGGCAAATTCAGCCCAATGCCCACACTGTCCAAGCAGCAATAGAGCGTGTATTAAGTACAATTCTTGCTCAAAAAATAGAAATCATAGCAAGCGGGCGCACTGATACAGGTGTACACGCTACACAGCAATTTGCCCATTTTGATTGTGAAATATCGCTCAGTCAATATACACATCTACATAAGATGAACTTACTACTGCCTCGCGACATTGTGGTCAAGGCAATTTATCAAGTCGGTGGCGAAGCACACGCACGTTTTGATGCTACTCAAAGGGCTTACACTTACTATCTGTCATCTCAGAAAAATCCTTTTCGTCAAGGACTTTATACTTATGATTATAAGATTTACAACTATGAGATTATGAACCAAGCCGCCGCCATATTGTTACAGTATCAAGATTTTCAGGCATTCAGTAAAGTAAAAACAGAGGTAAAGACTTTTGAATGCACCATCAGTGAAGCAAAATGGGTACAAGAAGGAGATTTTTATGTCTTTCATATCACGGCCAATCGCTTTTTGAGAGGTATGGTACGTGCCATTGTAGGCACTTTGCTAGAAGTAGGCAAAGGACGGCTAAACTTAAACGATTTTGAAATGGTTATCAGGCAAAAAGACAGGCGCAAAGCAGGACACGCCGCCCCACCCGAAGGTCTATTTTTGAGTAGGGTAGTGTATCCATATAATCTAAAGGCATTAAAATAAATAATTGTTAAACAGTAAGTGCCATTATAAAGTATCTGCCTTGATGTGTAAATTGCAAGTAATTGTTGAGATACAGTTTTTACAACTGACCACCATTTAACCCATATCCATGAGTAATAAAGAAAAAGTAGAAGAAAAAATTTTGGAATGGCGTGCCATTAAGCGGCTTACACAGTTTGCTCGGCCGTATTCGGCATTTTTTTTCTGGCTAGTACTGCTCACCATTTTGGTAGGCTTGCTCGGGCCAATTCGTCCCTTTTTGATAGAATACACCATCAATAACCACATAGCCAACAAAGATTTTATTGGCTTACGGAATGTTATATTAATATTGGTGGGTTTGTTGCTTTTGCATGCCTACGTACAGTACATGCATACTTATCTCTCAGGTTGGATTGGGCAATCCATTGTCAAAGACATCAGGGTAGCACTCTACAGGCATATCTTGAAACTAAGACTTTCTTTTTATGACAAAACGCCCATAGGACGACTCGTAACACGCAATATCTCTGACATAGAAACGCTCTCGAATGTATTTACCGAAGGGCTTGCCGCACTGATAGGCGATATTTTACAGATTGTATTTATCTTGGCTTTGATGTTTTATACCAATTGGAAACTTACCCTAGTGAGTTTGGCTTTACTTCCGCTTTTGCTCCTAAGTACGTATGTATTCAAAGAAAAAGTAAAACGTGCTTTTGATGAAACACGTGTAGCAGTTTCTAACCTCAATGCCTTTGTGCAGGAACATATTACAGGTATGAGTATCGTACAGATATTTGGTAGTGAGAAGGAAGAATATGAGAAATTTAAGGAAATTAATAAAGAGCATCGCCGCGCACACCTCAAATCAGTGCTTTATTATTCAGTATATTTTCCCGTGGCAGAGATTATCTCGGCAGGTGCTATGGGCTTGTTGGTTTGGTATGGCGCAAGAGGTGTACTTGATGAAGGCGTAACACTGGGTACATTGATTGCTTTTATAATGTATATTTCTTTGTTTTTTCGCCCTATCCGAATGATAGCTGACCGCTTCAATACCATTCAGCTTGGTGTGGTGAGTACTAATCGTATTTTGAAATTACTTGACGATAATTCGCAGATTCCTAATAATGGCACACATCAGCCTAAAGAAGTGAAGGGAGATATTAAGTTTGAAAATGTTTGGTTTGCCTATAATGAGGAAGATTATGTACTGAAAAATATATCTTTTGAGGTGAAAGCAGGCGAAACCGTAGCATTAGTAGGTGCTACAGGGGCAGGTAAGTCTTCTATCATCAATCTACTGAGCAGGTTTTATGAAATCAACAAAGGAGGGATTTACCTTGATGGCATGGAAGTACACGAGTATGACCTCGAGGCACTTCGCCGCAACATAGGTGTGGTATTGCAAGATGTGTTTTTGTTTTCGGATACCATTGCTCAAAATATTACCCTTAATAACCCAGACATTACAAGAGAGAAGATTATAGAAGCTGCTGAACTAGTAGGCGCAAGAAAATTTATAGAACGCCTCGAGCAGGGTTTTGATTATAATGTGCAAGAGCGGGGAGCTACCCTCTCAGTAGGGCAGCGACAGCTAATTTCTTTTGTGCGTGCCGTAGTGTATAATCCTAAAGTAATCGTACTAGATGAAGCTACCTCTTCAGTAGATACCGAAACCGAAGAGCTTATCCAAGAAGCTATAGAAAAAATGATGAAAGGGCGAACTTCCATTGTGATTGCGCACCGCCTCTCTACTATTCAGAAAGCAGATAAAATCATAGTGCTTCACAAAGGCGAGATAGTAGAACAAGGCACACACCACGAGCTACTGCTTAAAGAAGGTTACTATGCCAATTTGCACCGTATGCAATACAAGGCAGTGGTTTAAAAAGTAAAAAAAGGGGTTGTCTGACAATTTTTGTGGAAATCTGCAGTAGCGGACTTTCAGTCCGCTGGCATTTATGTTCTAAACAGTATTTAGCTCATCTTATCGCACATAATCACAAAAATTGTCAAAGAATCGGAAAAGGGAGATTATGACAATACATAATCTCCCTCTTTGATGAGATGTTTTAGGACTATATTTTAGAATACAGGTAGATTATGGAAGCGTAAGATTGACTGCCTCCACTCTGACAATCTCAGGTACTGCTTTTTTGACAGATTCTTCTATGCCTGCTTTTAAAGTCATCGCAGACATAGGGCAGGAGCCGCAAGCCCCTAGTAGTTCTATTTTCAAGATACCCTCCTCAGTGATGTCCATAATTTTCACATTGCCTCCATCAGCAGCTAAGTAGGGGCGAATGCTATCAAGGGCATCTTCTATGCGTTGCTGTAGGTCAGTAGTATTGAGCGAAACTTCCATAATCAACTTATTTTCTTTTTTTATTTTGATTGTAAATATACAACAAAAAAAATTATCTATTCATTTCTACTCGCTTTGTTTGTGCTAAACTTGCATTTCTGATGGCTACTTGCTGTGCAACCGCTTCGGCAAGGTTCATAAATGCCTCCTGAGTGATTGAGTCAGCACTTTCTACAGCAGGGATACCTACATCACCCGCTTCGCAGATGCCTTGCACAATCGGAATTTGCCCTAAAAAAGGCAACACATTGTTGCGTGCAAAATTTTTACCTCCATCTTGCCCAAAGATATAGTATTTATTGTCGGGTAGCTCAGCAGGCACAAAATACGCCATGTTCTCTACCAAGCCCAAAATAGGTACGTTGATTTGCGGCTGTCTGAACATAGCCACCCCTTTGAGTGCATCAACCAATGCTACTTTTTGGGGAGTTGTAACAATGACCACGCCCGTTACGGGTACGGTCTGCACCATAGTAAGGTGAATATCGCTTGTACCAGGAGGCAAATCAATCAATAGATAATCTAATTCACCCCAGAGGGTATCACTTATAAACTGTTGCAATGCCTTGCTTGCCATAGGTCCTCGCCATACTACAGCGTTCTCGGCTGGGGAGAGAAAACCCATAGAAATCAATTTTATACCAAAGCGTTCAATAGGAAGTATCATGTTACGGCCGTCTATGCTTTCTACCATAGGTCTTTGGTCTTCTACGCCAAACATAGTAGGCATAGAGGGGCCATAAATATCGGCATCTATCAAGCCCACTTTTGCACCACTTTTTTGTAATGCGAGTGCTAGGTTGGCAGCTACCGTAGATTTACCTACACCGCCTTTGCCCGAAGCAACTGCAATGATGTTTTTAACCTTAGAAAGGAGAGGGGCATTGCTACGGGTAGAAGTTACTTGTGCAGTCATATTGACTACTACGTTCAGCGCAGGGCTGATGTGTTGGTGAATTGCCTCCGTACAGTTTCTTTTGATTAACTCTTTGAGCGGGCAGGCAGGCGTGGTGAGTACTATTGTAAAACTTATATTTTGCCCTTCTATGGCAATGTCTTGCACCATGTTTAGGCTTACGAGGTCTTGCTTAAGGTCGGGTTCTTGTACGGTACTCAGGGCTTGGAGTACTTCTTTTTGTGTTATATTTGACATATTTTTATTAATGGCTAATTTATCTAATCAATTTTGCAAAGATAACTCAAGATATTTTAAAAGTGTTTCTTGAAGTTTGTCAATTGTTGATAGCCCATTTTCTAATTTAAGAAAAAAATATTTTAAGATTTGTCTTAATTTTAAATATTAATTTCTAAATTGCCATATCATTTTAACATTAAATTAAAAAACTTAAAAAGAGAAATTATGAAAAAGCTACTATTAACCTTTACGGTATTGAGCCTTCTTTTCTTGGTAGGCTGCAAAAGCGACCCTGCTGCAAAATTACTCGGCACTTGGGAGATTGAAAGTGCTGAAGGCACAGAATTGACCGATGAAATCAGAAAACAATCCGTTACTACTTTTGAAAAAGATGGAAAAATAAAAGTTGGTGAAAGTAGTGGTACCTATGAAGTGTCAAAAGATGGTAAAAGTGTTACCATGACTATCGATGGCAAAACCGATTCTATGAATGACTTTGAAGTGAAAAAAGAAGAGTTTTCATACAAACAAGACGGTAAAAAAATTGTGTTTAGAAAGAAAAAGTAAGCTACCTTGTGTGAGAACTAATTGGTGGAGTAACGAAACTCTCTGACATAGAAAAAAACCCTTAACAAATTTAAGTTTTGTTAAGGGTTTTTACCTTCAGGAATGAATTTCATAGTTTTTACTGATTTAGTAGAAGAAGATGCTCAATACACTAATAAAAAAAAGCACACTGAACATAAGTACAAAAAACCAAGGCATTACTCTAAAAAAGATAAATTTGAGGGGCTTCTCAATTACAAGATTTAATGTTTTCATAAGGCTATCATTTTTTTTGGTGGTAACAATTTGTTTTTCTTACACCATTATATACTGATTCAGCGCAGAAGGTAAGTAGTGATGTAATTTTTTTGAGAAAAAAGTAGATGAAAAATAGTCATAAATGAGGTAATAAAAGCAATAAACAATATAGAAAGGCAATAAAAAAATATTTTTTGTTACAAGGCAAGCCTTCTCAAAAAAAACCTTTAAAAAAGCAGTAATAAAATGCAAGTAAATCAACTTTTAAAGATTTTTTTTTAAAACCTTACTCAATCTATGTTTATTAATTGCGTTATTTAATGAGTAATAAAATTTTAACAAAAACAAAAAAGTTACATTTTAATTAAATGTAGTATATATTGGCACAATTGATAGTAAATTTGAAGAAAATCCATTCAACCTAGGTAAGTTATACTTCTACAAGAAGTATGTCATGAGTACTTATGCTAGTCTCTATGAAGTAATACCAAAAAAACAACCTAAACCTTACATAGCATCTTTTTAAACAAAATAAGTCCTTGATATATTGGAAAAACTTTAATCACAATAATTCATACAAAATGTACACGATTAGATACGCTCATAGTCTTACAACGATATGGTTTTTAGCCATCTTCTTCCTGTATTATCAAACCAGTTTTGCACAATCTGCGGATAATTGTCAAGTAGCTACTCCTATTTCCATAGGTACTTGTGATTTTCCCGTAGATGTATTGGCTTCTTACGCTAATAGCCGTCCTGCCGATGATGCTTGTGCAGGTGCACCCGTCAATGTAGATGGTTGGCTAAGTTTTACTACTACCATCGCCAATGAGCGTCTCTTGCTAGAGTTTGAAAGCCTTAATAAAGATGCCGCCATTGCTGTATATAGTGGTACTTGCCCAACACCACTCACTTCCATCGCTTGTGCTGATGCTGTCAATGGAATAGGAACGGAACGAGTAGAATTTGATGCTCCCACAGCAGCTACTTACTACATTAGGTTAATGAATGTAGAAGATGCTAGTACGCTAAACGGATTGCTTTGTCTTTCAAGGGTTTTCTCCAGAGATAACTGTGCAGATATGCTAACTGCCCCTAGTATAGAAACGGGCAATTGCAATGTGCGTATAAATGTATTAAGCACTTTCAACACTGCTACCGACTGTCTAGGAAATAACCGCCCTGCCTCTTGGATAAAATTTACAGCTGCAACCACAGAAGACATAAGAATAGATTATCTTGCCAATAGTACTGCACGCATACCCAATATTGCACTCTATAACTCTGTAGGCTTTGATTGTGCTACCACACCCACGCTCATCACTTGTGCCAATACTACTAACAATCTAGCCTCGCTCACAGCTAGTGTAACTGCAGGTACAGATTACTACCTCAAAATCGTCAATACCGACCTTGCTACCGATATGCTTGGGCAGTTGTGTGTTTATCCTGCAAACGCTGCCACTGACCCAGTTGGCTTTTTCTCCGCCCTATCTCCAGTAATAAATGCTTGTACGCAATTTAATGTATTGACAGGCTTTGGCAATGCCAATGAGGGTTTGATAAGTAATGCTGCTTCTAACTGCCTCCCTAACGACATAGCCGACTTCAACAGCGATGCTTGGATAAAATTTGAAAACCTTGCAGCCGCAGACGAAATCTTCATAGATTATGATAACACCAACGGCGAAACCTCCCTGCCTGATGATGCTGCTCTGGTCATTTATAAAGGGGAAAATATTACCACTTTTGATGCAGCTGGTTATCAAGAAGCTTCTTGTTTTGCAGTATCAGGTAGTTTTGTCAGGGCACAAATCAACCAAGTGCTTACTAACATCACCATTGGTAACGGAACTGCTACCGCCTGTGATGGCAATGCTGTTGAGACGGGGGTGGCTTGGTTTCAGTTAGATGCACCAGGCGAGCCTTTTAGCCTTACATTCTTTGATAATAACCAAGCCACCAATCAACAAATTGACATAGAAATCTATGCAGGTGGTTGTGCAGCTACGGGTGCTAATCTGCTTTGTGGTGCTACCCTTACAACAGGAGCAGGTTTTTCAATCTTGGAAGTAGAAAGTGCGTCAATCTACAATGCGGGTGCTGGCGTACCCTTGTATATTAAAGTAATTAATGAGAGTGGCACACCGCTGACGGGAAGTTTGGGCATATTTGGAGAGCTTACACCACTTGCCTGTGTCAATACAGATATTGAAGCCATAGAATCCATTAAAATCAGCACTGAATTGGCAGGTTTTGAAGCCAATCATACCTATTATGTACGTATTGCTAATGTAAGTAATGGAGGCAATGAATCTTTGTTTGGAACATTGTGTGTAAGAGACCAAGAAATACTGCCTACTGACCTTTGCACCACAGCACTCGGGCTGAACCAAGGCGATTGTGGGATAAGCCTACCCATTCCGCTAAACCGCGACCAGTTACAAGTCAATGCCGAAGCCACACTTTGTCCACCTATTAACAAAACCATCACCAGAGATGTATGGGCAAAATTTACAGCTGCCTCTACTTCAACTACCATAGAATACCTTAACAACAATACCGATGGCACTGTCGAGGACGTTATCATTTCTGTCTATCGGGGGAGTTGTGGCAATAATCAGACACTAGGAACCCTCGTGCGTGAGGTCTGCCAAGACAATCTTGGAAATGCAGTAGGCATAGAAACTGTACAACTCAATACCATACCTGGACTTCAATATTTCATACGTATCTCTACGAATGCCACTACCCCTGTAGATGGACGTATCTGCCTGCAAAATACCAATCAGGTAAATGTCTGTGAAGTAGAAAACCTCAATACTATTTTTGTGAGCGATTGTAATTATCGTTTTGATATTCCTGCTGATTTTACCCTAGATGGGTCTAATATCGTGAACAGGAGTGTAGGTCTTGACATTAACCTATCAGTTACCTATCCTGATGCAAGAGATGCTTGGCTTAGAATGTTGGGCAATGGGCAAACTGTTACGCTTCAATACCAAAACAACTCCGAAGCTGGCTTAGAAGCAAGCAATCCTGCCATTGTGGTTTATACCTCTAGCCCTGATGTGATTGATTGTAGTGTGGGTTTGAACGGTGCAGGAAATCCAAATAATGAAATCCTCTACGTCAATCTATTTGATAATACCAACAAGCAAACCGAAACGGTCAGCTTTCCTACCAATGCAGGGCAAACTTATTTTATCCGATTGATAGATTTGGCCCCTGCGGCTGTGAATAGTAGAGGTATGACAGGCAATTTCTGCTTGTCAGCAGGAAACCAAACTACCTTTAATACTTGCCCTACTCCAATTTCAATAGATATTGGAACTTGTAATGTGAGGCTTAATGTAACCGATGGTATTAGCACTTTTGATGGGCCAACTGAAACTTGTAGTGGCAATCTTATCACTGGGGTTGCCGACTCTTGGGCGGTGGTAACTACGCCAGTTCCACCTGTTAGTGAAAACTTACCCGAAAATTTCATTACAATTCAATATGACAACAGCGGAGGGAGTTTATTTCCAGTTTCCGATATTGCCATTGCTGTTTATACAGATTGTAATGATTTGGCTGGTTCATTGATGGGTTGTGTAGATGACCTTACCGTTGTCAATGGTATCAATGTAGAAGGCATTGAATCTATCCAAATACCCATAGATGCAGCCACAGGCGGGGAAACTTTCTATATACGTGTTATCAACAAAACTCCTCAGAACACAAGTTTTGGTAAGCTATGCATATTCTATGGTGAGGACATTACCAATGAGCTATGTACCAATGCTAGTGATTATGGAGATGTACGTAGTGGCGAGTGGAAAAGCATAGAAATACAAGGCGACTGGAATACCGTGGTGCCAACTACCAGTATTTTAGAATCCGCTTGTGTTATCCCTGGAGGGGCATCACCTACAAGTGCCAACCCGCCTATACGCTCACAAGGTTGGTTCAGATTTACTGTACCCGATGGAGACCCTAGCATAGACAATGAAGTAGGGATTGTGACTATTCAATACGATAATGAAGACTTTGTAGAAGGTAATCCAGAAAATGCTGCTATTGCAGTTTATTCTTCGCCAAATAATGATATTAATAACGTAAATTGCGCTTTGCTCTCAGGCTACAATGGAAGCAACGACCCGCGTGTATTTGCCAATCCTAATACAGATTATACTGCACCTAACGGTCTTTATTTTCTTGGCTGTACCAATACAGTATGGGAAGGCACAGAAACAATGACTATTCCTGTATTAGATGGACGCACCTACTATGTACGTGTGATGAATGTAGCTAATCGTACTAACCCCAACGACATGCCAGGGCGTATTCGCATTTTTCCCTTTGCAAAGTGTACTGAAGGTGAGAATCTTGTGAAAGATGGTACTTTCCAGAATTGGGGTGCTATGGATAGAAGTGCCGAAGAAAACCCTACTGCATACCCGCAAATTGATGTCTGGAATCACCCTAACCCAGGCTTTGCCAACTATGGAGCAGCCCCCACAGCAGGGCTTACTAATCTGATTGATTATGCACGCTTTGCAAGTGCTTATGGCTACCTTAGAGATAGGGGAAGCGATAACAATAACACTAGCCTTAATCGTAACAGACACGCTAACCTCCAAGCCGTACGCAACGAATTGGCTACCGAAGGGCTTTATACTGTTACGCATACTGCCAATACTTACAAAGGAAACTGGTTTTGCTATGGGCGTGGCTACTCAGGCTATGGCGGAAACAATGCCACAGGCTCTAATACTTGGAACGCCACCTACTGTGCAGCTGGGGGAGAAGGGGTGGGCTTAGAGGCTTGTGAGGCAACTTGTGTTACCTATGACCAAAACGGGACTTGTCTGCAGTTCTCAGCAGGTAATTTTGGGCAGCCTACAGCAGGTAGTCCAAGCATTATACCTTCTACCGCCGAGGCAAATTTTATGCTCATCAATGGCTTATGGACAGACCCCAACCTTAATCCAAATGCCGCCAAAATATGGTGTCAGACCATTACCCGGCCCAATGAATCACTAAATAGTGTAGGTTATTATGTATTCAGGGCTTGGTTTCAGAATGTAAAAAGCGGACGACAGTCGGGTGATGTGCCTCAGCTCAAAATCAGCATCTGTGATATGGCAGACCCCAATGACCCTGAACTAATACCTGATAACTCACAGTGGGCAACTCTTACCCCCACCACTGGTAACCAAATTCTTTTACCTGGCGTAACCCGGATTGCAGGCGAAGGCCCTAGCCCAACTGGACAGACCTCGCACATTCCGCCTCCACCTAATTTACAAAACATGACCATTCCTGCCGATGGTAACTTCCGCTACGAGTATGGAGCAGCTATGTCTTGTAATGCAGAGGGTGAAGCTGACAATGCACGTCTCAAAACGCTAGGTTCTTCTTTCTTTGTAGAGCAATCTCCTGATACTTGGCAGCTTATGCGTTGTATTTATCGTGCCCCGCGTGATGTAGTGGAGTTTAATCTTTGCATTGAAAATGAATCACTTTCTAAAAATGGAAATGACTTTGCCATTGATGATATTTCATTGGCTGAGTGTACTGATGCCAATGAAGCCGCTTTTGATAGACTACTCAAAGGTGATGCCTGCGAACTTGCCGATAATGCAGAGTTTTTGGGGCTTGTACCACTCAATGTTACCTTGATTGATTTCTCTGGCAAGTTGTTTACTGAATATGTAATCTTAGATTGGATTACAATTCAAGAAGTAGGCGCAGCATATTTTGAAGTAGAGCGCAGCTTGAATGGGCGTGATTTCTCAAAAGTTGGAACTGTAGATGCCTCAGGTACTAGCGATGAAACTAAGGTTTACAGCTTCATAGACCAAAACCTACCCGAGGATATGCCTTTTGTGTATTATCGCTTGAAAATCTATGACCAAACAGCGCATTTCAAGCACAGTGCTGTGATTCAGATTGACCTAGGGGCTATGAATGAAATTGAGGTCAAGTTATTTCCAAATCCTGTGGTATCAGGTGAGGTAGCAAAACTTCAGTTTATGGCTCCGCAAGACCGTGCAAGCATCGTGATTGCAGATATGGTAGGTAATCCATTGTATCAAACCAGCTTTATGACCATAGAAGGTCTCAATGAGATTGAACTAGATACTCAGGGGTTGCCACAAGGTATTTATATCATTAGTTTGGCACAAGGTACAAGGCGCATAGCTAAAAAATTAGTAGTAAGATAAGATAAGGCACACTTCAAATGATAACCCTAGCCTTTATACGCCTTTTGTTATTGGGGCTAGGGTTGCTTTCAAAAGTAAAAATTAATGCTTAAAAAATTACAAACCTTCTTCTTCCATCTCCATAAATGGTTCTGAGAAAGTTCTTTCACCTGCTTTTTGCAAGCGTCCTTTGGCATTGAGCACATATTTCGTAACGGTGCCTTCGTGTAGGTTTTCATAGTAGCTTGTATATGCCTCGGTGATTTCTAATGTAAGATTGTTTTCTTCCAAAGAAAAGTTAGTGTCAGTATAAGTGCGCGCCATTGCTGCTCCAGGATAGTTGAAACCAATTTGTCGTTGATAGAGTAATTTATCATTTTCATCAAAAACAAAAAGGTAATTAGCCGTAGGCGGACCAGCAGGTGCTAATTCTTTACTTTCCTCAACAAGCACTAATACCTTGAAATTATCTACCTGATAGCTACCCTTAGGATAAAAAACAGATTCTCCTGAAGTGCTCATAAACATTTCGGTACTTACATTACTAAATAAGTAACCTAACTCATTCAGGTTTTTGATTTCGTTTTGTGTTTCACCAAATACCCCTGAGAGTTGGCTTACTTCTTTGACGGGAGGAAATTTCTGAACTAAATTTTTGAAAGAGCCTGTTCCAGCAATGTTACCTTTCTTTTTTAAGATTTTGCTTTCTTTGTAGCTATTGATTTTAAAATCTTCATCAAATTTAATTTCTGCCTCTACTTCGGCAAAGTAGCCCTCCCAGCGCATTGCTATGGGTACTTTGGCAGTTTGCCCTTCACGCTGCATACGCTCAAAATCAGGGCGATAATAGACATCTTCTTTGCTACTCAAAAAACGACTAGCTTCTTTGCCTACTGCGGTATTTTTGATGTTTTTGGCTGTAATCCAAAGTGCTACTTGATCGGTAAAAAGTTCGGAAACAGCCTCATATTCACCCTCGTTGAAGTATTTGCAATATTGGTGAATGACTTCTTTCATTTTAGTAGCCGTTGGGTCTTTGTCTTCTTGTTTTTGGAGTGTTGGGCTGGGCTTATTCTGTGCATTTTCATTTTCATCAGTTGAGGGCTGGGTTGTTTCATTGGTTTTGGTAGTATTTTCAGTAGCATTATCGCTACTTCCTCCACAAGCATTCAACAAGATGACCGAACAGGTGATTAAAAGTAGTTTTTTCATTTTTTTAAATTTTTATTGAACAAATTATACCAACAAAATTATGGTTTTTTGAGGGACTAATTTACTTTGTCCGGTTATAAAAATGTAGGATTCTTTGACAGTTTTTGTGATTGTGTACGATACGATGAGCTAAATACTGTTTAGAACGTAAATGCCAGCGGACTGGAAGTCCGCTGCTGCAGATTTCCATAAAAATTGTCAGACAACCAAATTTAGTAACGCATTGGTCATCAAGAATCAGGGTATCTGATGACTAAAAAGCTTGGTAGATTAGTTATCAGAGATAGGGTTATTCAATGACTACAAGCTAATGACCAATGACTAGCTTTCATAGATGATATGATAATTATCAATTTATGTTGTGAAATCTTAAGAAGTATTTAACTTTGGTGGAACAAAATAATTTTTATTCATGTGCTTATTTATGCTACATAGAAATATCCATTTTTTCTGGTTTTTACTTGTTTTAGTATTAGCATTATTGAGTATTGAGCCGCAGGCGCAAACAACTTCACCAATTAATACAAAACATCAATTTGATGAGCAGAAACTTGAGTCTTTGCGCAAAGAAGTGGACTATCAGTATGAGGAGGTGAGTGCTGAGTTGAGTACTTGGCAGAAAATAAAACAAGCTATAAGAGAATGGCTAGGTAGCCTTATAGATACACAACAAAAGCAGACGGTTTGGTCGTGGGTGCTTACTATCTTTGCAGGCTTGGTATTGTTGATAGTTTTTATGCGTTTTATGGGGGTAGATAAGTACTTTGTACTTGATAAAAAGATAAAAGAGTCAGAAAGGAGCAATCTTTTTGAACAATTTGAAGAACTTGATGAAGGAAATCTAGAGCAAAAAATTCAGGAAGCTATCAAAACTCAAAATTATACCTTGGCAGTACGTTGGTTTTATTTGAAGAGTTTGAAAATGCTTCAGAACAAACAATGGATACAATGGCAAAAAGATAAAACCAATCAAATTTACCTGTTAGAGCTAACCCACAACAAGCCCATGTTAAGTGAGCCTTTTCAGTTGCTCACACGTTGGTTTGAATACATCTATTATGGTGATTTTGAAATAGAAGCTACTGAATTTGAAACTCTAAAAGCAAATTTTGAGGATTTTCAGCATAAAATCCTTGTCTTGAAATGAAAAGTATCTTAAGTAAGCCCTGTTCAGATAGCTAAAATACAATTTGTAGGAACTGTAGGAATAGCTAGGAACAGTTTTTGGGCACTAGAAGAAAAGACTAAACCACACACTAATTTTGTTGTGCAACTTATCTAATATCTATGAAAAAAACACCTATGCTAACTCAATTAAACAAGGCTTTATTAGTAATTTTTGTGTTTTTAATATTTTGCTTGTTATTTCTAGCCGACCTAAGTCAGAGGCAGGCCATGGCGCAAGTTGCTCAAACTGAGGTCTACTGGGTTTATGAAAGAGGTAATTTAGACTACCGACTACCCCTTTTTAGTGCTTCACAAAAAGGCATTAAAGTAGATGCCCAAAAGAGAAAACTCATCTTCAGAATACAAATGAATCAAGCTGCCTATCGAAAATTAACGCAAAACACCTCTCTGTTCCCAATAAACATAGAATGGTATCGCTACAATAGGGCAAAACTAAGTTTTTTTTGCTCAGACCAACTTCATCTTGAAGATGCCAAGCGAATCACACTTGGAGAAGATGTTTTTTACAGACTATCCTCTGGGCAGCAAAATATACTTGGAGGCACCTGGGTAGTTAAGATAAGTGATGCCAAAGGAAACCTGATGGAGTTTAACAGCAAAACAGAATTTGATGTAATAGTATTTTGAGTATCAAAACTTGTATAAACAGCTTTACGTACCTAACAAATCTAAACACCGCAGCAGAGATAAATAATGAGTAACGAAGACAAGCACATCAAAGAAGATAGTACCAAAGAATTAGTAGAGTATGAAGGCAAAGCACAGCTCTCTCAAGCAGTGCTCAATGCTAACCTGATGCTAGTGCATGCCTCTGAGCAAGGGCTTCAAATCACTAGTGACATTATCGAGAAGGTAGTAAAAGCAAAATACCTTGAGCAGAACAATGCTTGGACAGAAGCAGACGAAACAGAGTTTTGGCAGGTATTCAGGAATATCTCCCAAATTATTCAGCCCGTAACCATAGATAGTATCAAAGCGGCTAATACCAAAAGTCAAGGCAGTGGCTGGCTTATGCGGAATCTTGGGCGTGTAGAGCGTTTCACGCTTACTCGGCGTGCGGTGCGTAGGTACGTAAGAGGAGCGTTGTTTTCGCTTTTTGCCATGCTCATCATTCAGGTTTATTCGCTCATTGGTACTACCATTCTCAATAATATTTCTAGCAGCGATAGCAAAATACAAAACTTAGAAGAGCAAGTGATTTTACAACAACAGCTCAACAACATACCCAAAGCACGAGCTTTGCAGCTCAACATTGATAAGGTAGCCGATGAACGCGAAAAAAATATCGAGCTGCTGGCACTTTGGCTACGCCCTATTGATTACTTGCTGCTCAAAGAACCCGCCGACCTCTCTATTTTCAGGCAAAGCAAAGAAAGTAAAACCACCAATAAAGCTGTGTATGATAAAATCAATGACCTTGGCATACGGGTTACGCAATCTGCCCAACATCCTATTTTAATCATAGGTGCATACATTCTACCGCTTTTTTATGGCTTACTAGGTGCTTATGCCTATGTGCTGCGGGTACTCTCCGAGGAGATTAAAAATATTACTTACTCACAAGATTCTGACATCAAATATATTTTGAGAATCAACCTAGGTGCTCTGGCAGGGCTAGGCGTAGGGCTTTTCTTCACACCCGATTCAGAGCATCTTATCGCACTCAATTTACCTCCTCTCACACTTGCTTTCATAGCAGGCTACAGCATTGAGTTTTTGTTTACTGCCATAGATAAATATGTGGTAGGACGAGAGAAAAGCATAGCTGAAAAGAAAATTTGAAAATATTTTTGAGAAGGGATTGTGTAAAAAGTGTGGTTGTCAGACAATTTCTGTGAAAATCTGCAGCAGCCGACTTTCAGTCTGCTGGCATTTATGTTCCGAACAATATTCAGGCTATCTTATGAAACACTACCCACAAAAACTGTCAGAGAACCTGAATTTTTTACATAACGCCTTTTATTTTTTGGTAAAGGGGAGATTATTTCACCTCTTCTTTGCTTGCTTCAAAGGTTTTACCTACTTTGATGTAGCCAGGATAGCCTATTCTGATGCCTGCAATTCTAAACCGAGGCTTTATTTTAAGCCTTAACCTAGATTGGTCTTGGTTATCTCCTTTGACAGCGGCAAGCAAATTGACCATAGATTGGATAGACTCTTTGTTCAGTAGCTCACCTGCATTTAGCCCCATACTTAGCGGAAAGGACGTAACCCCACCATTAGGAGCTACTTCTACGCGGTCGTTAGAAGTACCTGCAATGAGGTCAGTATTGTCTAGCTCAAGTATCCAATCGAGCTGTTCGAGGGCAGCGGTCTTGTCGTTCGGATTGCGTACTTCTATGGTATAGGTGAGGTTGAGAGGTAGGTTTTTATTCTTGAGAGCCAAGCCAAGCTGTGCGGCATCTTGTAGTTTAAGGTCGCTCAAAGCATTGACATTTTTCAAATCTACATTACCAAGGTTGAGCTGCTGAATGTCTTTGATTCTGAACTCAGACTTGGCAAAATTAGAGGCTTCTCGAATGGTACGGCAAGACTGGAACAGACCTATGAGCAGCAATAGACATAAAATTTTTGTAATTGTTTGCATAATTGTATCTAATGAGATTGATTTAAGCGTGAATTTAAAAAGATTTATTTAGTTTTAAATTTCTAATGCGTTTTATTTTCAAATTTTACCCTAAAAAGCAATATGCTTCAAAAATATCTACTCAAAGAACAGATTTTTATTCAAGAGGCAGCCCTTGCTGATGCGCCCTCTATTGCAGCATTACAGATAAAAATGGCAAAGGAAACTGAAGATTTTGACCTCAGTCCTGAGGTAGTAAATCAAGGGGTAATTGCCTTGCTGCAAGACCCTCACAAGGGGATTTACTATACGTTCACTACCGATTTGGGAGAGATAGTGGGCTGTGTATTGATTACAAAAGAATGGAGTGACTGGCGCAATGGCACTATTCTCTGGATACAATCCCTCTACCTCAAAACTGAATTGAGAGGCAATGGCATTTTCTCTGAGGTATATCGTTTTTTCCAAAAACAGGTGCAGACATCAGAAGATTTGTGTGGTATTCGGCTATATGTTGATAAAAGTAATCAAAAAGCAGTAAAGGTCTATCAAGCTATTGGCATGAATAACCAGCACTATGAAATGTTTGAATGGATACCCTCGCAACAATGAACAAAGTACAGATGCGCAACTGATAATCGGAAAAACTACCTTGATTTGATGATAGATTCATCTTTTGGCTTTACTTTTGGAAGCTAGTTAAAGAAAGTATAAATTACGAGTTGTGAATTGTGAAAGATTAAAATATTCATTATCAGTAACTTATAAATCAAAGTAACCAAGTTATTTTTTATAAATACAAAAAGGTCATACAATCTTTTAAAATTATTAGGTGAAGCGCAAACACTACTGTCTTAAATACCTTTTTTTTGGCTGTTTATATTTTTGTAATCTTACAAAAACAACGGCACAAAATCAATATGCAGATAGCCTTTTCAATCAAATAAAAAGTAGCCACGACAGCCTAAAAACTGAGATTTATCTTGAACTCGCTCACGAATACATCGGTACAGACTTCAGCAAAAGTGTTGCTTTTGCTAAGTCATCACTTAATTTTGCACAAAAGACTAGGCAAAAAAGCAGGCAAGCCCGCGCACTAGATTTGCTAGGGTCTATTTATGGCTATCAGGGAGATTATGTCACTGCCTTAAATTATAAAATTAAGGCACTCAAAATTTATGATGAAGCAAAAGATATGCACGGAGAGGCTTCTTTGAGCAACAACATTGGCGTACTCTATTTTAGACAAAAAAAATACAATGAAGCACTGCTTTACTACCAAAAAGCCCTCAAATATGCCGAAGTATTGCAAGACTCTACCATGATTTCTACTTACTTACTTAACATCGGAGAGATATATTATGAGGAGGGCGACTTTAAGAGTGCTCTAGAATATGAGCAAAAAGCCTATCAAATCAGCCTACAGTTAGAGCTTTACGACAATGAGGCCTATACCTCGGGCATACTCGGAAAGATTTATTTCAAAAAAGGAGATTTTAGGCGGGCATTGCAGCTCACCAAGGGTGCACTGAGAATTTTTAGGGCAATTGACGACCCCAACGGCGAAGCAGAATACCTACTTGCTGTATCGCACATCTTCCAGAAGCAAAATCAAATAGATAGTGCGCTCTATTATGCCTACCAAGCCCTAGAAGTTGCTCAGTCCACAGGGCTGAAAGATTGGACAAAAGAGACCTACGCTACCTTGGCAGACGTGTACGCACAAAGCCAACAAATGGGTGAGGCTTACCGCTACCAACAGCTTTATGCCCAAGTGAAAGACTCTATCTACAATGAAATTAGCGCACGCAAAATGGCGCAGATGCAAATACTTTACGAAACCGAAAAAAAAGAAAAGGAAAATGAACTGCTCCGAAGTAACCAAGCACTACAAGCCAAAAATCTTGCAGCACAGCAGCGCATCTCTCAGCTATTAGGGCTAGGTGGAGGAATTGTATTGATATTGGCTTTCTTTCTCTACCGAAGTAACCTCGCACAGCAAAAAACCAATAAAGACCTAAAAATTAAAAATGCCGAAATCAACCAACAGAAAGAAGAAATAGCCTCACAAAGAGATGCCATAGAAAGGCAAAGAAATGAAATAGAACTCAAAAATAAAAATATTAATGCCAGCCTCAACTATGCCAGCCGTATCCAAAATGCGCTGCTACCCATTCAAGCAGACTTGGCAAGGCTAATTCCTGAGTATTTTGTGTTTTTTCAGCCCAGAGATGTAGTCAGTGGTGATTTTTATTGGATTGAAACACACCCCACAGAAGAAAAAGTAATTATTGCAGCCATAGACTGCACAGGACACGGCGTGCCTGGCGCATTTATGAGCATGATTGCAGACTCTATCTTGAATCATATTGTGCTAGATAGAGAAACCTGGGAAGTAGATAAAATCCTGACACAAATGCACATAGAAGTACGCAAAACACTCAAACAAGAACTCAACGAAAATAGAGATGGTATGGACTTGGCACTCTGTATGATTGATAAAAAAGGCAAAAAACTTGAATTTGCAGGGGCGCACAATCCCTTGGTGATTGTGCAAGAGGGTAAAATGCAAAAAATAAAAGGAAATAAATTTGGGATAGGAGGGCTTCAGTTAGAAAAAGACCGCATCTTTACCAAGCATAGCTTTGATATTTCGCAACCTACTAGCTTTTACATTTTTACTGATGGCTTTCAAGACCAATTTGGAGGCAAGCAAAAAAAGAAATTTTTGCCAAGTAAACTTGCTAACCTACTCTTAGAAGTTCATCAACTGCCCACAGATACACAAAAACAAATCTTACAAGAAACCCTCCACAACTGGATGGGCGATGACAATGAACAAATAGACGATATTCTGGTGATTGGTGTGAAATGCTAAGAGGAAATCTGGTGGCTAGTTTTATACTAAAAATAGCTTTTCCAGATATTTAAGTGTGTTACTTGCTTAGTGGAGTCAATTAATTTTTAATAAAAGCCTGTATTTAATTTCATAAAAAAGCCTCTCTATGTGTTCTATGATACTATGTGGTTTTTAATCTTATAAAATATCAATTGCTTAGACTATACAAGTAACACACCTATTTTGATTGTTTTCCATTGAGCAATTCAGGGTCAGTATGTCCCAAAAATGTCTTTGTATTCAAAAGGTACAATAACCCTTCCTTGTGTATCAATGATGCCAGTTTTATTATTTTTTCTGACAGTAGTCAAGCCATTTTTAAATCCATAAGGATAGAAATTAGCATCATATTCAAAGGGGATTTGTACCGCACCTTGCTCATCTATGAAGCCCCATTTATCATTTTGCTTTACCGCCACTAGGCCATCACTAAATTGTGTATTGCCAAAAAACAGCGGCGCATCAAATACAAAACCTGTACTTTGCTGTGTACCAAGATGAAGCATCGCCATTTTAAATCCTTTTGTCAAAAATACCAAAGGTTTTTCATTAGATGCCCAAGAGAGATGGTCATAGTCAAAAGGTAAGATGATTTCATTTTTTGTATTTATCAGTCCATATTTACCTTCCTTGCGTACGATAGCAGTTTTGTTCGGGTGAAATTTGATATTGACAATGTGGGCAGGGCTACTCCCAAAAGTTAGCATATCATACTGGCAAGGAATCACTAGCTCATTTTTTCTGTTAATAAACCCACCCTTTTCTGCTCTAACTACCCAAGCCAAATCTTGATGAAATGACCCAATGTACTCATTGATAAGAGGTATTTTTACCTCATTTTTAAAATCTATGTAGCCCATCTGTTCATCTAAAGTTACACGTGCCCAGCCCTCTTCGTCAAAACTGCCAAGTGCATCATATTGAATAGGAATAACGGCTTGCTTTTTCTTGTTGTATGCTCCGTGGTAGCCTTTTAGTTCTACGTGTGCCAGACCATATTCGTTGAAATTATTTACCATATCAAACTGAAAAGGTAAAATTATTTTACCATCTTCATTGATAATGCCATAACGCATCTTTTTTGCAGCTACTCTCAGTTTGTTTTGGGCTTTGTATTCTATCCAAGAGTAATCAAAGGGCAGAATTGTTTTTCCTTGTTTATTGATGATGCCATATTTTTCCTTTTGCTTTACCACGGCTTTACCTTGCCAAAAAATCATAGCACGTTCATAATCAAACGGAATTACTATTTCATTTTTGAGGTTGATATACCCCCAAAAGCCATTCAATTTTACGGCAATCCTTCCTTCATTAATAGACTGAATTTCGTCATACTGGCAAGGAATAACTTGTTCACCTTTTACATTGACAAGTCCTACAAAACGCTCTTTACGGACTTTAAAAAGCATTTCATTAGGCGTAAAGGCAAAGCTGAGTGTGAGTAAGACACTCAACAGACACAGCGGGAGAAATACAAGAAACTTTACTTTGAGCAATTGCGCCGAGGCTTTGCGCGAGAGCATCTTGATACGGCTTTTGAGCATAGATTCATGCGCAAAGCCCGAACTGAGATAGGTGGCTTGTTGAGTGAAGTAGTGGGTTAGTTTTTTGTTGTATTTCATAATGAATAGGGTTAAATCAGCATTAGTTTTTTTCTTGGATAGATACCTCAGGGTAGTTATCTTCATACATTATTAGCTCAAGCTTGGGTGAGGTATGTGTAGTCTTTACTTTAAAGGTATAATTTCCTGTTTTTTGGAAGTGAAAGTCTTTTACGTATTGCTGTGTATGGCTTAATTCAAACTGATGAATTTGTTTATTTTGAGCATCAAGAATACTTATTGAGACTGAGTAAGGTATATTCTTCTCAGAAGTATAATCAAAAATACTAAAATGGTATTTTAAATTTTCACTCATCTGTGTTTCAAATAGCAAGTCTTTTTCAACTAGCTTTAGCACTGGTTTGATATTTATTTTTGGCTGTGGAAATCGCCTGCTATTTTCCTCTCTCTGTGCTTTGAACTCTTCCCATTTTTTATCTACAAGGTAAGCCACATCTATTTGTAAGGTTTCTTTGAGTGGTTTTTCTGGGATTATTTGTAAGTTGTAAGCCTCAGCAGCAGCTACTTGAAAATAAGCATCATTGTGAAAGAAGTTAGCAGAGTGTTCAGGAAACTTGAAAGTATGAAGGCTTTGGTAGTTTTTATCTAATAAGACCACTTTTCCACGAAACTCTACGGGTGATACTCTTAGCAAGTATTTATTATCATTTGCTAAAATAAGTGTATATTCTTGTTGTGTTGTATTGGGCTTTTTATTGAAAAATGTGTTGAGCAGGCGGTAGCCCTCAGGAAATGCTTGTGTGTTTGTGGTTAAAGAATTGACTTCCTCAAAACCTGCCCTATTACAAGCCCATTGTAAGACTAGGGTCATTGCCAAGAGAGGCAGTACAAGCAACAGTTTGAGTCTGTGGTATCTTTTTGGACTTTGTGCGAGGCGTTGCATCATCACATACCTATTTCTGAGCGTTGAAGGTCTTGCAAACTGAAGCGTTGCGTAATATTGCTGATATCCCATCATCTCCCTAATGAGTAACTGCATATATTCTTGAACTTTTGTTCCACTTCTAAGCACCTGAGCGTCAGCAAGATACTCGTGTATCTTTCGTAAAGATTTCAAATAAAGCCATACCACAGGATTCCACCAGAAAGCCCCTGTCAGTAGAGCAAGTCCTAGAATATCCAAGCTATGCCATTGCTTGATATGTACCAATTCGTGCAGTATAATTTTGGATTGATTTTCAGTACTGAGATGTGCGCATCTACCCAAAAATAAAATATTTAAAAAAGAAAAAGAAGTATTATTTGATGTATGTACTATCCAATAGCCTTGTCGCTTAATACGAGGAAATTTGAAAAATAAATACCCCAAATACGTCAAAGAAACAACGAGCCGGAAAAGAATGAGTATTGAAACTATGCCGTAGAGTACCCAAAGATAGCCTATAAAACTAATCAAGGGTTTGCTTTCAGGCACTAGCGCAGGGTTAGTGGCTTGTTTAGCATTAAAAGTAATCTGAGAAGCTACAATATTACGCTCTGGAAAAGGATTGTAATTGCTTACCTCTTGGATAATTACAGACTCAGCGGCAAACTCGGGACTGGGCAATAAGGGAATGCTCAAGGCTACAAGTACCGAACCTAAAAGATAGACCCTATTCCATTGGAAAAAAGTTTCTTGCCGTAGTAGCAATATGTACAGCATATAAAACAAAACTAAGTACAAGTTAGCCTGCCATAAATAGGTAAATAAAGTACTGCTCATGATTCATCTTGTTTATTTTTTTCTATCAAATCAATAATGTCGTTGAGTTCTTTAAGCTCTAGCTTATCTTTTTTGACAAAAAAAGACACCAAGCCTTTGAGCGAGCCACCAAAGTATTTATTCAGTACTCCACTGATAAGTGTATCACTGTATTGTTCTTTTGAAATCAATGGATAATACTGATAGACATTGCCCAGAACAGTATAATTTACAAAGCCTTTGCTTTCTAATACTTTAAATACTGTTGCTACGGTAGTATAGCTCGGTTTTTTACCTTTGCTATTGGGAGGGAGTTCTTCCACTATTTCCCTCACAAATGCCCGTTCTTTTTTCCACAGCATTTGCATAATTTGTTCTTCTGCTTTTGTGAGTTCTTTCATAACACAAATATACTACTATTTTTCTAGTAGAGCAACTATTTTTATAGTTTTTTTAAGAATCAATATTTTTCTTCCTCTTTATTTACAACTTGAATGTGCAAAATGAAAAATCAAATAAGTAAGAATTTGCTTAGTAGGTCAGGTGATTGGATTACATTCAACCATTCAACAAGGAAACCATAAAACCATCTAACCATTCAATAATTTCAGCTATCTGATGTATCTTTGCTTGTATTAAGGGTATGAAATTAGGTAATTAATTATGAAGTGCTGGTTATCAGTATTTTAAATTACTATCTAATAAAATTTCAGGCTATTTGTTATCATCAATGACTCAAAATTATGCGTTACGTCTATCCAATTATCATTGTTATTTTGCTGGGATTGCTTATATTTTTTGCTGTGAGAGGCTTTGGGATTAACCTATTTAGCTCTGAGCCTTCCAGAATTGTATCTAACCACGACATTGTGCTTGAGCAGATAGAGGCTTTGGGCAAGCTAGAGCTGGTCAAATACAAATTTCGTGATGTGCTAGAGCATAAAATGGAATATGATTATTGGTTTGATTCTAAGGCGATTCTCATTATTAGTGGCGAGGCAGTAGGCTGTATAGATTTAGAAAAAATCAAATCAGAAGATATAATAGACACCGAAGACACACTTTATATACGCCTGCCCGAACCTGAACTTTGCTATGCCAAAATAAATCATAAAGACACCCGAATTTACAATACCCAATCTTACTCTATGGACGAGCCAAGGCTGATAGGCGAAGCCTTCAAAGCAGCCGAAAAACAAATAGAACGTACTGCCAAAGAGTCTAATATCTTGGGGCAAACCCGCGAAAATGGAGAAAGGTTGCTTAAAACTATGTTTGAAGACATCAGCAATAAAAAAGTAGTTTTTATGCAAAGGCCTCCAACAGATAACCAAAACCTAAGGCTGAAGTAAGTCAAGCACTGAACTAACTTTGCCAAAACAAGCAAAAAATGGAATTTATAGATACACACGCACACCTCTACGCTGCCCAATTTAAAAACGACCAGGCAGACATGATTGCTCGTGCTTTTGACCAAAACGTAAAAAAACTTTATCTACCCAATATAGACACCGCCTCCATTGATGGTATGCTAGAGTTAGAAGAAAAATATCCTGAAAATTGCTTTGCGATGATGGGCATTCACCCCTGTTCTATCAAAAAAGGATTTGAACGCGATTTGTATGTAGTAGAAGATTGGCTCAAACGGCGCAAGTTTGTAGCAGTAGGGGAGATAGGCACAGATTTGTACTGGGACAAAACCCTCCTTCCAGAGCAGCAAGCCGCTTTTAAAATACAAGTTGGGTTTGCCAAGCAGTATGATTTGCCCATTGTGATTCATTGTAGAGAGTCTTTCAGAGAAACCATAGAACTTTTAGAACCCCTCAAAGACGAAAAGCTAAAAGGTATTTTTCATTGCTTCACAGGCACACTAGCCGAAGCGCAAGAGGCAATTGAACTAGGCTTTTACTTAGGCATAGGAGGCGTGCTCACTTTCAAAAAAAGTGGTTTAGATGCCGTAGTCAAGGAAATAGATTTGAAGCACCTAGTGCTAGAAACAGACAGCCCTTACCTTAGCCCTACACCACACAGAGGCAAACGCAATGAATCAAGCTATATCCCGCTGATTGCCCAAAAACTTGCCGAAGTAAAAGCGATAACATTAGAAGAGGTAGCCCAGCAAACTACCCAAAATGCACAAAATATTTTTCAAATGAACTGATGAGCTGATGAATTGAAGGGTTGATGAGCTGATGAATTGAAGGGTTGATGAGCTGATGAATTGAAGGGTTGATGAG
>CAYZQI010000018.1:0-8898 GCA_964480455.1 uncultured Cytophagaceae bacterium | reverse complement strand
TGATGAATTGAAGGGTTGATGAGCTGATGAATTGAAGGGTTGATGAGCTGATGAACTGAAGGGTTGATGGGCTGATGAATTGAAGGGTTGATGAGCTGATGAATTGAAGGGTTGATGAGCTGATGAATTGAAGGTGGAAATGGGAGATTGAGTAAATAGTTTTTCAGCCCCTCAATTCTTCAATCCTTCAGTCTCTCAATTCTTCAATCCTTCAGTCCCTCACCAATTTAAGCACTTCATCGGCAATTTGCCTTGTGGCATTGGGTTTTGCCAGCGTCTGAATATTTTGAGCAAATAAGTTTCGTTTCGTTTCATCTTTGAGCAGCGTGAGGGCTTGTGCTACTACTTCTGCCTTGGCATTTTCATCTTTTACGAGCAAGGCAGCTTGTGCATTGACAAGACTTTGTGCGTTTTTGCTCTGGTGGTCTTCGGCAGCAGAAGGCAAAGGTACAAAGACCGTAGGTTTGCCTGCAATGCAAAGCTCAGATACTGATAAAGCTCCTGCACGTGAGATGACTACATCAGCAGCAGCATAGCCCAAATCCATTTTATAAATAAATTCAGCCCTATGTATGAGTGGATTTTGTAGATGAATTTCATTACTTTTAGTTTCCTCAAAGCTGTTTTTGCCTGTTTGCCAGATGAGTTGCACATCATTTTCCACAAACTTATCTAAGTGAAGCGAAACGGCTTGATTGATGCTGCGCGCCCCTTGGCTACCTCCTACCACGAGTACAGTCTGTTTTTCAGGATTAAGTTTAAAAAAATCAAAGGCAGCTTGTCTTTTATCTTTCAAATCTAAAATATCACTTCTTACAGGATTGCCCGTCAAGAGGATTTTATTAGAAGGAAAAAAACGCTCCATGCCCTCATAAGCTACACATATTTTTTGGACTTTCTTGGCAAGCCATTTATTGGTAAGCCCTGCAAAAGAATTTTGTTCTTGGATAAGTGCTGGTACTTTGAGCTGAGTGGCGGCATAGAGCAAAGGACCGCTGGCATAGCCTCCCACACCCACCACAGCATCAGGGCGGAAGCGAAGAATGATTTTGCGTGCTTCTAGGATACTAGACATTATTTTAAGTGGAAAGCTCAGATTTTGCAGTGTAAGTTTGCGTTGTATGCCACTTATCCAGAGCCCCTCAATGTGATAGCCTGCTTGTGGTACTTTTTCCATTTCCATGCGCCCCTTAGCACCCACAAAAAGAATTTCAGCCTCAGGGTGTAAGGCTTTAAGTTCGTTGGCAATCGCTATGGCAGGGTAGATGTGCCCTCCTGTGCCTCCTCCACTGATGATAAATTTCATTTAATTGAATTAAAAGATAAAAAATGAACTAGGAAATTGTGAATTACTAGGTCATAGAGAGATTGGACCATATTCAACCATAAAAAAGCTACGTAGCCCAACAAGCCAACTACTCGGAAATAAAACCATAAAGAAAGACTGCGTAGCCCAACAATAAAACCATTCAACCATTCAACCACTCAACCATTCATAAAGTATTTTCCTCGAAAGCGATTCCTTTTTGAGTAAAAGCGCGGCTTTGCCATTTTCCTTTACTCAGTATTTGTAATTCTCTATAACCTATTTCGTAGAGCATTTTGGCGGTTGTTTCAAATTGTAGGCTTACTTCTTCGGGGTGGTGGGCATCAGAGTTAATCATGACAGGTATTTTCAAATCCAGTGCTTTCTTGAGAATATGAGGGCTTGGGTAAGTGCTTTGTGTTTTCTTCTTATAAACTCCCCTTGTATTGACCTCTAAAACTGCCCCTGATTTGGCAAGTACTTTGAGTGTTTTGCTGATTTCTTTCTGGTACCAGTCTTCTTGCTCATCAAAGAAGTGTTCTTTTCGGTTATGGATTTTGATTTTGTCAAGATGCCCTAGAATATCAGGACACTGCTCCTCTAGCATTTGTCGGGTAAGTTCATAGTAGCGTTTGATAGCTTTTTTGACATTTCCATTAAATATCTGTTTGATGCCTTTCTTAAAAATAGCTGTTTTTCCATCTATTTCCCAATGTGTACCATCTTCAAAAGTATCTACAAAATGGATAGAGCCGATGACATAATCTAGCTTTAGGCTTCTGATAAAACTACTCGTAGGTCCTGTAACTTCTGGCACAAAATCTATTTCCATGCCTAGGTATACCTCTATCAGGTCTTGAAACTTTTGTTTGAGGTAGTGGGCTTCTTCCAAGTATTGCGCTACTTTATCATAGGGCATAGCCCAAGGAGCAGGAAAAGTAAGAGGTGCGTGGCTTGAAAATCCATAAATTTTTACCTTTTGCCTGATTGCTTCATGTAAGTAGGCTTCCATAGGAGCAGTGCCATCACAATACAAGCAATGGCTATGATAGTTAGTCCACGACATAATTTGATGATTCAAAAAGAGCTATACTCACCAATTTTCAAACAAAGATAATCATTCTAGTAAGGATTTTGAACAAGAAAATGGCTTTTTTTTAGGTAAGTACAACTGACTGTTTATTTTTCTTTTTTTTGTGTTGATTAAAGTGTTCATTATGAGGAGTTTAAGAGCTATTTCTTGCTTTTGAGTGCTATTTCAGATTAGATTGATTTTGAAAACGCCAAATTTATTAATATTTTTAGAATTATTTTGCTATTAAAAAAATTTGAACTTTTTCTGAAAAAAATATGATAACCTTCGGTAAGTTTATGCTGTTCATTTACAGCCTTTTTGTCAATAGAGAGCGTTTTACGGTTTATATTCAGTTGATTACAGATGAGTGTATCTCTATCGGCATTAGTTCTGTATTTATTGTTAGTATTGTTTCTACGTTTATTGGGGCGGTGAGTGCTGTTCAGACAGCCTACAACCTCATCAGCCCCTTGATTCCTAACTACGTGATTGGGCAAGTAGTGAGAGATATGACCATTTTGGAGCTTGCCCCCACGGTTACTTGTATAGTTTTGGCGGGTAAGGTCGGTTCCAATATTGCAGGTGAGCTAGGCACAATGCGCATCACAGAGCAGATAGATGCCTTAGAAGTGATGGGCATTAACTCTATTTCTTATTTGGTATTGCCTAAGATTATAGCGGCGGTCATCACGATTCCTATGTTGGTGGCATTAGCGGGCTTTCTTTCTATCTTGGGAGGCTATTTTGCAGGAACAGTTACGGGCATTATGACAGAGCAGGAGTACATTAAAGGTATTAGGGCTGATTTTATGCCCTTCAATGTGAGCTTTGCGCTTATCAAATCTTTTGCCTTTGCTTTTTTGATTGCGTCCATTTCTTCTTTCAAGGGTTTTTATACACGTGGAGGAGCATTAGAAGTAGGGCAATCTAGTACACAAGCCGTAACTAACTCTACTATAGCAGTGCTTACAGCCGATTTTGTATTGGCGCAATTACTTTTAGGCTAATTGTTTTAAAATACCATTAAAATTTACTTTTCTTAAAAAAATACGTAATCATAAACGTTGTAATCACTTCATATTATAGTAAATATAAATTTAAAAGGAAAAAATATAATAAAAATTAGTTAAGCTATTATAGATAGGTGTTAAACTTTTTAATTAATTATTTAGTTTTATAATATAATATATAAGTAAACCTGATAATCAAAATTCTATTATTTATACTAATCCATGCTTTTGGCAAAATACAATGATATTAAAGATAAACGTCTTAATTGTTTAGATGATGACTATTTAGACGAGCTACATCAAACCTATGTGGAGGCGTACGGTTATCTAGGCCTATCATTGTCGGCTTTTTCGGGCGAGGAACTAAAAAAAAAGTATGATGGAGTATTGATTTATGAAAATCAAGCCTTTTTTGTTTATACCAACACTCCCTTCGGGCGAAAAATATCTCTACTTTTCTCTAAGCCTACCAAAATGGCCAAACGCTTGCTAGTAAAGAAATACATAGAACTTATCAAACAAGGGTATTGGTACATAGAGGCAAGTGCACGCATAGAGCAGATTTCATCACAAGCTGGTCTGCCTTACATTGAAAAAAAAGAAGAAGTAGAAGCCCTGATTGATAAGAAAATTTATTGGATAGGACAAGGCTATTATTGCCGTAAACTTTCAAAGGCAGATGAATGGGTGGTTAAAAGAATTTATGGCTACCCGCAAACCATTGTACATTTTGAGCCAATCAAATACCCTGTTTAAGCCCAGTTTTTGGTGATTTCATACCTTCAATGAAAAAAAATGGCTTTTTAGGAGTAAAAATTTTTCATTTGAGAAAATATCCTTAAATTGTAGCGATAAACCAAAAACATAGGATATGAGTATCTCTAGATTGTCTTCTCTCAAAAAATATTGTACCTTTTTTATTTTTTTGCTCTGCTTAGGCATCGATAGAAGCTGGGCACAAACAGAGATAGTTTTTGCACAAGCTGACTCCAACCAAGATGAAGATGAAGGAGTTATCAATGTAAGGCTTAATATCACAAATCCTGATGCAGCCGACTTTCCCGTTCAAATTACCTTGGCAGGTACAGCTACCGAAGGCGTGGATTATACCATTGCGGGCTTGGCAGGAGGGCAAATTAACATTCCTGCTAACTCCGCTACCTTTGACATACAAATAGACATCACCGATGATAATATCTTTGAACCCAACGAAACGGTTATTATCGATATCACCAACTGCGCTTGCCCAGTGGCTTCTATTATTCAACATACCCTCACCATAGAGAACGAAGACCCTGAACCTACCATCTCTTTCAACACAATAGCCAACACTGCCCTAGAAGGTGATGCAGGAACTCAGGACTTTAACATTCAGGTCAATATCTCTAACCCATCTTCGGCAGCTACCAATGTAGTTATTCGCCTCACAGGAACAGCCACGTATGGTACAACTGGTACAGGTGATTACTTTACCGATCCAGTCGGTGCAGGTAATCCCAGAGAATTTACCCTTAACTTCCCCGCCAATTCTACTGACCCCCTCAACATAGCACTTACCGTGAGAGGAGATGATACTAATGAAAACGATAATACAGTGATATTTACCATCATTGATGGTGCAGGTTACAACCCTGCCGCTGCCCCTAACAACGTGCATACCCACACCATTCAGAATGACGATACTACGCTGATTTCTTTTGCCACCGCACAAAGCAATGGGGCGGAGGGAAATACAGGTACTACACAAGTAAATGTAGCCGTAACACTGACCAATCCACGCACTTTACCTACGCTTGTAACTATTACGCTTGGAGGAACAGCTACATATACCACAGATTATGATACGAACCCTGCTGCTGCGGGTAATCCTCGCACAGTTGCTATTACCTTTCCTGCTAATTCTACTGCACCCATCAATATAAGACTAGACATAGAAGGAGATGTAACGAGTGAACCCGATGAAACTGTGATACTCACTATCAATGATGCTGTAGCTTATGATATAGGGGCTAATGGCGTGCATACGCATACTATTGCCAATGATGATTTATTGATATACTTAGTGGCAGAAGGGGTTACGGCAAGTAATGATAGCGACAACAATCCTACTACTAATCAGCAGTTCCTTGTTGTCAATACACCATTCAAAGAAGTTACTTTTACAGCATTGCCTCTGCCTCCCACGGCTGAGGCATACAAGTTTTTTTGGAATGATGGATTTAACCCAGATATTGAAGTAGCTAATGGTACTTTAATCAATGGTGTTCAAGCCGTAATCAATAATAATTCTGCGCGGCTGAATGTGGGCGTAGGTGATAGGGTGCGTGCAATTATTACCATTGATGGGCAAGAGAATGAAACTGATTATATTGTGG
Organism: uncultured Cytophagaceae bacterium; assembly: GCA_964480455.1. GTDB lineage: Bacteria > Bacteroidota > Bacteroidia > Cytophagales > Microscillaceae > JAABSX01. The sequence continues at coordinate 3,132 of CAYZQI010000018.1, read as the reverse complement.
TTTCAGATTCTCCCTTCACAGGTTTGCCTAATGCTGAGTGTATCACAAGAGGAAACATTAACTTTCAGATAGGAGATAATACTTGGAATCAAATCAATGTAAATCCTGCACCTCCAGAATATTTTGGCCCTATTTACAGAAGAATGCAACTAAGTGATGGTACGCCCATCAGCAATACAAGAAACGGTACTATCAATACCAATAATCTAGGAATTGGTACTTATGAGGTACAAGTAATTGTAGATTATCAGTTTGGTACTTCTTTTACCTTTCCCAACATACTTTGGGTTATTCAAACCATAGCGATTGGCGAGCCTACTGCCATCACAGTATCCCCTACATTTACTGATGTATATTGTGAAAATCAAGATATAGAGGTTGATTTAGCTAACTTTTTTGAGCCTGAGGGAGGTACTTTTAGCATTGATGGAGACCCAGTTACTCTACTCAACCCTACAAATTTTCCAACTAATAATTTTACACCTGATACTTACGACTTAGTATATCAATATACCAATGAATTTAACTGTGAAACGAGTATAACCAGAACCATCACCATCAACCCAGCACCCTCTACAGCTTTTGGGTTTGAGAATACTTGCTTGGGTGATGTTACACAATTTACAGCAGATGTAGCTGCCAACAATACACCCGAAGCAAATTTTATCTACAGTTGGACAATTGATAATCAACCCGTAAATGGGCGTACACCCACTTTTCAGTTTACTTCGCCAGGAGAGAAAATTGTAAGACTTACCGTCATCAATACTGCCACAGGTTGTCAGGAAAGTGTAGAACAGTCAGTATTTATACACGCACTCCCAAAAGCAGATTTTACTTTTAGCAATGTATGTTCGCTCAGTCCTAGTTTTCAAAACTTGTCGGTCATTGATGGAGCTAACCCTACTAGCAACCAAATCAACAGCCTTACGTGGGATTTTGGCGATGGAAATACACAAGTGGTAAATGCCAACTTCAATGCACCCATCTCACATACCTACAGTACACATGGTTCTTACCAAGTGCGCCTGATTGCCAGCACAGTACAAGGTTGTGCAGATACACTCACACAAACGGTCAATATTTTTCCACTTATCACACTCAATCAAGGAGATGCTTACATAGAAAACTTTGATGCTGGTGAAGGTAATTGGATTCCTGGCGGTGTGAATCGCTCTTGGCAGCACAAAGTTCCTAGTAACAGAAATATCCAAAGGGCTTCGGATACAGATTTTGTGTGGATTACCAACAATGCCGATACTACCTACAATGCCAGTGAAAAATCATACATAGAGTGTCCGTGTATCAACCTGACAAACATTGTGAATCCTATGATTAATCTACGAATTTGGACAGATACCGAACTCACAGGCGATGGTGCTACGCTGCTCTACACCATTGTAAGAAACACTGATGACAATACAGATGCCAACAATGTATGGAAAGCAGTAAGCCTTAAATCAGGTACTCAGAGTATTGCAGCGGGTGGCTTAGATTGGTACAATCAAGAGAATATCCTAGGAGTACTTTCTGACCCTATTGCAGGACAAAATGTAACAGATAACCCCCGAAGGGTAGGCTGGGCAGGCAAAGATGCAGATTGGAAAATTGCTAAATTTCCACTAGATGAGGTACAGCGAGAAGCCATCGAAACAGGGCAAGGGATTGTGCGATTTAGAATAGCATTTGGTAGCAATGCCGATAATCCTATCAATGATACTTTTGATGGCTTTGCATTGGATACGGTGCTTATCACTGAAAGAAACCGCCTCACACTCATTGAGCATTTTACTAACACCCAAATCCAAGCCATCACCAATACAACCTCTGAAAGAGAACTCAACGAAATCTTAGGGCTTGAAGAAACACAGCGAACTTTATTGATGCGTTATCTTACGAGCTTTCCTACCAATGACCCCAATATTTCTACTTTCAAAAATATTGCTGACAATGGCGCAAGGGCTTTGTTTTATAATGTTGCCGACCTGACACGCACACTCATAGATGGCGAAAGACCATTCCAGCAAAACCCTCAAACATTTACTGCCAATACGGGCTACTGGAATGACTTTAAAGCAGCCCAAACACAGCGGATTCTTAATCAACCTAATATTAATATTAGTAACCTTACGGTCTCACCAGCAGATAACAACACCGCCTTGCGTGTTCAGGTAAGCATCTCCAGACCCGAAGATGTACTGCCTACTACTAATCCTTTCCTAGTGCAAGTATGTTTGATAGAAAAAAACTTACCTGCCCCTTATGAAGATTTCAGAAATGTTGTCAGGGCTTTTCTTCCAAGTTTATCAGGGGCAGCTAGATTGACTTGGGAAGACCTAGAAACACCCCAAGAGATAGATTTTATATGGCCAGCCAATCAAAATATCAGTACTAATGACTTTATGTTGGTGGTATTTGTACAAGACGAAATCACCAAAACCATACACCAAGCTCAAGATATTGAAATAAATTTTGCAGTAGATGCCCCAGGAGGAAGATCTAACCAAGCTGATGTAGGCAATGACCCTAAGCCACAATTTGACTTTACCATTTATCCTAATCCAAGCCGAGTAGATTGTAATGTTTGGTTTACTACCCTTGAAGATAAAATACAGCCCTGGATATTGAGAGATAATCAAGGTAAGATAGTCTTTGAAGGAGAAGTGCCAGCCGAAACCCAGATGATGCAACTTAAAACTGATGACCTCCCCTCGGGAGTATATACGCTACAAGTGGGCAAAATCATCAAAAGATTGGTGATTGATTGACTGTAGCCGAAGGGCATGCCCTGCAGCCGAAGGGCATGCCCTTCGGCTACAGCGTTTAGTGCTTATATTTTTGCTTGAACCACGTGAAAAAAAGGTGTGCTAATCTACTGCCCAACCTGCTGCTACAAGTTCATCTACACTTTGAAAGATGATTTTTTCTTTTGTTTCGGCATCTTCCAAAATAAGGTTATCGGTAAGCAAATCTTTGAGGTAAATGATTGCATACTGCCCATTGAAGTTCTTGAGGTACATCTTGTCCAGTACAGGTATAAAATTCTTATATCTTAATATTTCGTAGGTCTTGGCTATCATAGTAAAGAAACTTAAATAAATTGTACAAAAAAGTTATAGTTTTGTTTTTCAT
>CAYZQI010000017.1:0-48376 GCA_964480455.1 uncultured Cytophagaceae bacterium | reverse complement strand
CGGGCTATCCTTTTCTGGTTTCCAAATTGTGTAAAAACATAGCTGAATACATTTTACCCAAAAGGGAAGACAAATCCCAATGGACATTAGAAGAGGTAGAAGAGAGTGTACAACTTTTGCTCAAAGAAAACAATACTAATTTTGATAGTGTCATTAAAAATATAGAAAATCAAGAAGATTTACACGAGTTGGTCAGTAGGGTAATCTTAGAAGGTGAGATTATTCCTTTTAACCAATACAATCCTACGATTTACAAAGGGGTTTTGTATGGTATTTTCAAGCGAGAAGGTAGTATTCAAGTGCATAACCGTGTCTATGAGCAGTTGATTTATGATTATCTTGCCTCACGTATGCTGACCCGTTCCCAATCTGCAAAGATGAACTATGGCGGTAGCTTTATCCAAGATGACGGCAGTTTGGATATGGAAAATGTCTTGCGCAAGTTCCAAAGTTTTATGAAAGAGCAATACAGCAAAAAAAATAACCATTTAATAGAGCGAGAATGGCGTTTGATTTTCTTGGCTTTTTTGAAGCCCATCTTGAACGGACAAGGACACGATTTTAAAGAAGTAGAAACTTCTGAGGAAAAACGACTGGACATTGTAGTAACTTACCTGCACTACAAATACATCATAGAACTCAAACTTTGGCGTGGCGAAAAAGCCCATCAAAAAGGCTTGAGCCAACTAGTGGGCTACTTAGAAAAACACAGCGTAAACCAAGGCTATCTCCTCATTTTTGATGACCGAAAAAAGCCTTCTTGGAAAGAAGAAATCATCACTCACGAAGGCAAGGAGATTTTTGCGGTTTGGGTATAGCATATCGAGCAGTACAATAAGTTTACATGAGAGGTGCATTTAGGGTAGTTTTTCTCTTGATGGTATAATAATTCAAAGATACTTCGCTGATGATAGAAAGCAGATGTCATTGAGAATAAGTCGCATAAGCATTACTCTACTCGTATCTAAGCCAAACCACGAAAAAATACTCCACTCAGACCTTTTTTGATAAGCTTAAATTGTTAAAAAAATGATTCTTTGGCAATTTTTGTGATTGTGTGCGATAAGATGAGCTAAATACTGTTTAGAACATAAATGCCAGCGGACTGGAAGTCCGCTGCTACTGATTTCCACAAAAATTGTCAGACAACCAAAAAAATAAGTACACACAAATACATAAATTGATACTTCGCATATAAATTTTACCGAGTAGCCAGAAATTGTAGTTAGTGGTGAAATGGCTGCTGATAAAAACTTAATCTTTTAGCAATTTCTCAACAGCCATTTTTAAAACACCAAACATTATAGAATTTTATGGAACAGATTTTACCTGACTCTCGGGTAGTTAGTTATCGCACCAAAATACAAAATAAACTTGTATTAATCAATCGTAATTTCAAACTGCACTAGGTCTATGAACTCTTGTACTCGCTCTTCTATTTCTTTTTGAGAAAGATTGAGCAGTGCCTCAGGGCCAAATTTGCCCACACAGATAGAAGCCATAGCAGAACCATAAATTACAGCACGCTTCATGTTTTCAAAAGAAATATCATTTGTTTTTGCCAAATAACCAATAAACCCACCCGCAAAAGTATCGCCTGCACCAGTAGGGTCAAAAACCTCTTCTAATGGCAACGCAGGAGCAAAAAATACTTGGTCTTTGTGAAAAAGCAGTGCGCCATGTTCACCTTTCTTAATGATTAAGAACTGAGGGCCCATCTGCATAATTTTTTTGGCAGCCTTCACGATGGCGTACTCACCTGAGAGTTGCCTAGCTTCTTCGTCATTGATAGAAAGCACATCTACCATTTTGATAGTGGCTTTGAGGTCCTCGAGGGCTACTTCCATCCAGAAGTTCATGGTATCCATCAGGATAAGTTTAGGGCGTTGTTTGAGGCGGTTGATAACCGTTTGCTGCACCTGCGGGGTAAGGTTGCCTAGCATAAGGTATTGGCAATCTTGGTAGCTTTCAGGAATGATGGGATCAAAATCTGCCAATACATTGAGTTCTGTGGTGAGCGTGTCGCGGCTGTTGAGGTCAAGGTGGTATTTACCTGCCCAGAAGAAAGATTTTTCACCTGCTTTGATTTGCAGCCCTTCTGTATTGACCCCGTGGTCGTTCATTTGCTTGATGTTTTCTTCGGGGAAATCATCACCAACTACGGCAACAATATTTACTTTGGGAGTGAAATAGGAGGCAGCAAGAGAGATATAGGAACAAGAGCCTCCGATGATTTTTTCGGCTTTGCCGAAAGGAGTTTCTATGCTATCAAAAGCTACCGTACCAATGGCTAATAAAGACATATTATTTTTTTATTAATGGTTAATTGTATCAACTTACAAAGTTGAGCAACAATGAGAGGATTAGCAAATTAAAATAAAAAAAGAGTTTTTTGCAGTTCTATCAATAATCTTTAAATTTGTGGCAGAAATTTTATAAGTTCATTCAACTTAAACCCTAAATAAAATGTCAAAAATTCGTGTTGCAATCAACGGTTTTGGGCGCATCGGAAGAATTACTTTCCGTGCCCTATTGAATAAAGAAAATGTAGAAGTTGTCTCTATCAATGATTTGACAGATACTGCTACCCTAGCCCACCTTTTAAAGTATGACTCTATCCACGGGCGTTTCCCTGGCGAGGTAGGACATGATGCTGAAAACCTTATCATCAATGGCAAGGCAATTCGTGTCCATTCAGAAAGAGACCCCGCCAACCTCCCTTGGGCAGCTACTGAAATACATACAGTACTTGAATCAACGGGTATTTTTACAAATGAAGAAGGTGCAGGCAAACACATTACTGCGGGCGCAAAAAAAGTGATTATCTCTGCCCCTGGCAAAGGCAATATTCCTACTGTGGTGTTAGGCGTAAATGAAGAAACCCTCACAGGCAGCGAAACCATCATCTCTAATGCCTCTTGTACTACCAACTGCCTTGCACCTATGGCGAAAGTATTACATGAAAAATTTGGGATTGAAAGCGGCTACATTACCACTATCCACGCTTACACTGCCGACCAACGCCTCCAAGATGCGCCTCACAAAGACTTGCGCCGCTCGCGTGCTGCTGCACTCTCAATAGTGCCTACTTCTACGGGTGCGGCCAAAGCCGTAGGATTGGTGCTTCCTGACCTGAAAGGAAAATTAGACGGAATCGCTATGCGTGTGCCTACACCTACAGGTTCTTGTACTGACCTCACCGCCATTTTGAGCAAAGAAGTAAGTGCTGAAGAAATCAATGCTGCTATGAAAGAAGCCGCCGAGGGGGCTATGAAAGGTATTTTAGAATATACCGAAGACCCTATCGTATCGGTGGATATTGTGGGCAACCCTTACTCTTGTATTTTTGATGCAGGACTTACCTCTGCCAATGGCAAATTGGTGAAAATAGTGGGTTGGTACGACAATGAAGCAGGCTATTCTCACCGCTCTGCTGATTTGATTGCCAAAGGATAGATACATAAAGAAAGAATAACTGTAGTATTCTTAACCTTCAACGAGGCTTTAAGCGTTCGTTGAAGGTTTTTTATTACGCTTGTTCAACCTCGCTGACGGTCTGCTGAACCTCAACGAAGGTTTTTATAGGCATCTATCCAACTAATGGCATTTTGCAGTCTTTCTTCATCATTACCAGAAATAATTTTGTAAGAGAATTGGTTTTCTTCTAAAAGTTGGTGGTAAATCTCAAGGAAATGCTCTCTAAGGTGCGGGTGTTCGCGCTGTGGGTCAGGTTGCCAGGCAATATCAATGTCCATCAGAAGGTACAAATCATAGTGCTGCGCTTTGAGTGCATCTTCTAACCACTGCGGGCTTTCGCCAAAGGCGTGTTCATACCAAACCTTCAACACCAGCATTTCGGTATCTGCTATCAAGAGTTGCTGCGCCTGAGGTAGAAGAGCCTCTTCAAAAGCTCGCTGCCCTAAAGCAATATGATATAAATCTTGAATCTGATAAGGCAATTGAATGTAAGGCAAATAATACCTTGCAAACTCAGGTACAAACACAGTTTGGTAATGTGTGGCAAGTTGGGCAGCCAAAGTACTCTTCCCGGTAGATTCAGGACCCGTAATGGCTATTCTAAGGATAGTGCTATCAGATTGATTTTTCAAAAGCAATTCTTTTCTTCCATTCTAAATATCCCATAGTAGCTAACAACAAAAAGATCACATACAAAAAGGCAGTCAGATAGACCTCTTTGTAGAGATAGACCCCTACATAAATGACATCTACAAAAATCCAGACCAGCCAGTTTTCAATGTATTTACGTGCCATCATCCACTGTGCTATCAGGCTAATGGTAGTGGTAGCAGCATCAACATAGACAATGTCGCCATTGAGCCACTTTAGTAACTGTGCCACCAGCACCAGACTTATACCAAATATACCCAACAAGGGCAAGATGAAGTAGTAAGGCAAGCGGTGGATAGCAAGTTGTGTCTGAGCCTTGCCCCCATACCGCCAAGCGTACAAACCATAAACACTCAATACAATAAAAATGACTTGCAAGAGTAAATCGCCAACTAGGTTGATGTCATAAAAAACCTTACAGTACATACTCGCCGCTATAATAGCAAAAAACCAGCCCCAGATATTTTCTTTGGCATTGAGCCATACGCAGATTACTGAGGTAATAAAACCTAGTACTTCATAGAGATTATTGTAAATATATTCAATTATCAAAGGTAGATTCTTTTAAATTACTGATTATCAAATGTTTTTGGCTCTCTTACAATTTTTGTGATGATGTTTTATAAGATAGGCTGAATACTGTTCAGAGCATAAATGCCAGCGGACTGAAAGTCCGCTACTACAGATTTTCACAGAAAATATCAGACAATCAAATGTTTTATAGTTTACTAAGTTATTTTCTCAGTCAACAGGTTCAGGTACAGTTCAAAACATGTACAAGCAAAAGTAGGAAGCTGTGTATGTTGTGCAAGTTCAAGAGATTTTGTCATTTTGAAAAAATCTTTCTCATGGAATATCTCCCATTGCTTCTCCTTTGCACCTATTTTCTCAAGTGGCTGATAGTTGTTGGGTGTAAGGGCATATTCCCAAGGGTGGGTATCAAGGCAGACGAGTAGGTTAGGTTCTTTAACTTGCTTTAAGTTTGCAATGAGTGAAGCACGGTATTTCTCCCAGCTACGCCCTTGCAAATGTAGTGTACAAGTAATTTCATTGCCCCACCATACCATTGTGCGGAGGGCAAAAACATCTTCTTTGCTGAGAAGTTTTGGATAATCAAGCACCCAGTAGGGCAGATTTTGATAGCGTTCACCTTTTGAAATTTTGCCTGCTTGGAAATCTGTTTGGGGTGGAAATACAAAGTCTATTGCTTTTAGCAATCCTTTGAGTGCTTTTTGTGTATTACCGAGCAGTTTCGTAATTTTTTCTTGAATGATGACTTTGGTTTCCAAAAAATCACGGTTTTGCAAGTAATTGAGTTCTTTGGTATTGAGCATTACTTATCGGTGAGCATAAAACCTACTCCATGTACATTTTCTATTTTTAGGTTGGGGTCGTATTTGAGGTATTTGCGAAGTTTGGTAATAAACACATCAAAGCTACGCCCGTGGAAGTAGTCATTCTCGCCCCAGATAGCTATCAGGGCATCTTCACGCCTGAGGATATTATTTTTCTTAAGGTATAGCAATTTTAAGATTTCGCTTTCACGTGCTGTGATACGGCGTGCTTCTCCGTTAATTTCAAGCGATTGTCGGCTATAATCAAAAGTGTATTTGCCTATCTGAAAGGTGGTTTCTTCTACTTCGTTGAAGTTTGTATGGCTACTTCTCTTTAAAATTGCCTTGATTCTATAAACTAATTCTTCTTCATTGAAAGGCTTGGTGATGTAGTCATCTGCCCCTAGTTTGAAGCCGTGTATTTTATCATCTACCATAGATTTGGCAGTTAAAAAAAGAATGGGGATAGATTTATTGTTTACCCTGATTTCTTTGGCTACGGAAAAGCCATCTTTCTTGGGCATCATCACATCAAAAATGCAAAGGTCAAAAAGTTTTTCTCTGAAAGCCTCGAGTGCTTCTTCACCATCTCTACAAAGTTTTACCTCAAAGCCTTCCATCTCGAGGTAATCTTGCAAAATAGAGCCAAGATTAAAGTCATCTTCAGCAAGTAAGATTCGGGTCTTAATTTTATTTTTCATCATATTCTGATTTTTTCAAATCGTTCAAGTAATCTTCCAAATCTCAAAGAGAGAATTTTAAGGAGTCCCCCATTAGGAGATTTAGGGAGCTGTATTATTCATAAGGGAGAAACAAATCAAATCGGCTTCCTTTACCTGGTTCGCTCGAGAGGTTGATATGCCCTTTGTGGGCATCTACCATCATTTTTACATAGGCAAGCCCAAGTCCAAAACCTTTTACGTCATGTATGTTGCCAGTAGAGACTCTATAAAACTTATCAAAAATATGCTTTTGCTTGTCTTTGCTCATGCCTATGCCTTTGTCTTCCACCGATATAACCACGCCATCTTCGCGGTCGTGCGTGCTGATGGTGATTTCAGGCGATTCAGGGGAGTATTTATTGGCATTGTCAAGCAAGTTAGAGATGACATTAGTGAGGTGATTTACGTCTGCGGTTATTTCGTGGCGTAGTGCGTTCATAAAGCACTGAATTTTACCATTGCGTTCCCTCACTTGCAAATCTATGGAGTTGAGTGCGTTTTGTATGATTTCGTGTACACTTGCTTTTGATTTTTCTAGCTGAATTTCTCCACGCTCCAGCTTTGCCATTCGCAGCACTTGTTCTACTTGCTCTTGTAGCTTTCTGTTTTCTTCGTGAATAATGCTTGAGTAATGGATAATTTTATCACGGTTTTCTAAGATTTTGGGTCGGCGAAGCATATTACTTGCCAATGAAACCGTAGAGATGGGTGTTTTCAGCTCATGGGTCATATTATTGATGAAATCGGTGGTCATTTCAGAGAGTTTTTTCTGCTTCCATATTGTCTGGATAGTAAGGATAAAGCCCATGATAAGCAGCATGATAAAGAACAATGAGGCAGCCAACATTCCCCCCATTTGCTCAAAGACATAGATGTTTGGATTCAAAAAACCAAGCCGTAATTCTGCGCGGTTAGATTTTAGGATTCTATCCAAACACATACTGTGTGCATCAAAACTGGTTTTGCAAGTGCCTGCATAGTCGGGGTGTTTTTTATCAACTATTTCAAAGTTATAAGCCAAGTTGATTTGGTGGTACCTAAACTCAGATTTTAAAAGGCTATCAATTTTATGTTTTTGTGCTTGTTTGATAGGCACAACTAGAAGTTTTCCTTGATTTTCTTCAATACTTTGGGCGATTGCTTGTACGGCGAGACTGTCTTTAGAAAGGCGATAGGCAATGCGGTATGAAGCCATCGTTACGCGGTGCTTCAACTGCGATTCGCGTAGTTGGGCGGCATGCCTAATCCAAGTAATCTGCATAATCACCAATCCGAGCAAAGAAATGGCAGAAGCAGTAATGATAAATATGATTCGCCTTTTTTTCATAATCTCACAAAAATAATCAATCGTTTTTTCTTGTAAATGCCTTTAACAAGTCGATAACGGCAGTTTTTGGGTGCATTTGCCACGCTAATCGCCTTTGAGGATACATACAAGGGTAACGACAAACGAGTATTTTATTGCTTGCAATATAACCAATAAATATACACAAAAATTTTCATAAGTAAAAATTAACTGCTTGATACCAATAAAACAAAGCACCATTTTTTAGTTTTTTCAGCTTTTTATTTAAAAAGTTAAAACTCAAATCTTCTATCAAAAAATCATTGTTCTGCATAGTTTCTGACTCAAATTTTAGTATTGGGCTTTTGTCATCTTTCAGCATTTTGGCAGCCAAATATGCTATTTTACCTGAACACTCAAAAGCATCATCACGATTAAAACCCAAAATTGTCCAATTCTTGAAGTTTTGTATTGCCTTTTTTAAGTCTATATTATTTTCTTTCACTATTTCTACACAAGTTTGAAAAGTATCTTCCAGAACATCTCGGTACGTAATATTTATCAAACTACGATACGCTATTTCTTTTTGTGCCATTGCCTTGTAAGCATACTCTAGTTCTTGAAAATCTTGCACTTTTTCAAGCAAATTACCTAAATCAAACATTTGCTTGATGATCTCTGTAGATTTCCCTTGGTTATGAAGAATCCCTGTGGTATTAGGGGCAAACGCTGTGAGCTTGTCCCCTGTAATAGACTCTATGCTTGGTAGTTGAAGTGCTATTGCTGGTTCGGCATGAGATACCCATGATAATTTTTTGGTAGAGATGTTTTGTATATGTGGATAAGGGTTTTCTTCAAATAAAATATCTAGAAGAATTTGATTGTCCCCTTTGTGGGTATTTTTCCCCTCAAAGAGTAGTTTATAATGGGCTTTGGGTACACCTTTTTGATAACTCCTCTTTGTATCTAAACTAAAACTTTGAAACACTGTGTTTTGGGTAATTCGCTCTAAAATAGCTTCAATTTCTTCTCGTTTGGCTTCTGTAATGATGTCAATATCAATAGAAAACCGTGCTGGAAAATCAAGGAGTAAAATTAGACTTGTGCCCCCTTTGAAGATAAAATCTAGCCCTTCGAGTTTGAGCCGTTCTGCCAAATAAAAGGCATAGCACATTTTTTCTAACAAAGGAGGATTAATTTTAGCGTTGGCTTTTTGGGTCTTGAGATTTATCTCAATCTGTGCTATATCTTCAATATCAATCATAGTATAATTTGCTTAATCTCTTCTGCAAAGTTCTCGAATAGGTATTGCTTCAAGTCTTTTTCTTTTCTGCGTCTTTGGGCATAAGCAAAGAGTTTTGTGAAATCTATCACATAATCAAGAAGCATATTTTCAATGATGGTATTCTGTTCGGCATTTTGGTAGGCAGTGAACAGGTTTTCATCTACAAATAAATCTACCAACATCTTTTCTAAATAAGGTATTTTGATATGCTCTTGCGCCACCATCATTTTTTGTGTAGGAGCTTTGCTTACTATTTTCTGAATAATGATAGGGCTTTGTACTTCAAAAGCATAACGTTCTAACATAACATTGTCTTCTTTTTGTAGTAAAAGAAAAGTATTGTGATAGCCTTCCTCTTTGAGGTGATAAAAAACAGATTCGCAGATTTCGTTTTCAAGCTCTATGATGTGCATATTTTGTGGGCTTTGATGCCTCGAGAAATGATTGTACCAAGCACTCTCCGTAAAACAGTACTGTCCTAAATCATAGTTCTCAATCAAATTCTGATGTATTTTTAGAAAAAGAGATGAGGGTTCAGGACTGAAAACACGTCTTATCTTGTAATAATTGTTGTCGAGTGCCTGTAGTAGTTTTTCTTCTTTCAAGTGCTGCAAATCCCAAAAAAATAAATATTCACTTTTATCAGGAAAACACTCAAAATAAAGTTCTCTGAGTTTTGCTTCCTTAATTTTTGGATGACTAAAAGCACCCTCATGCAATATATCTAAAAATGGGTTTTTCATAGGTGTATTAATACAGCAATATCAATTTAGTGGAAAGATACAGCAAAAATAAGAAATAAAAAATTTGTTGTCGCCATTTCGAGGTTTATTTCACCAACAAGTTACCTTTGAGATTACAGACAAGGGTGTCAGTAAAATTCTAAGACTTCCGCAAATCTTTGACCACTTTCAAACCTATTTTTTCACCTTCTTTGAGCATAAAAGAATAAGCCTCCTCGAAATCATTGCGAATATACCCTTCCAAGATTGCCTCCCGCAAATTGGTCTTGATAGTACCCACTTCTCGGCTAGGCTTCAGCCCAAAAGTTTCCATAATGATTTCTCCTGTGATAACAGGCTGAAAATTACGCAATTGGTCTTTAGCTTCTACCTCACGCAGTTTTTCTTCAACAATGTCAAAGTTTTCTAAGTATTGCTGTACTTTTGAATAGTTTTTAGAGGTAATGTCTGCACGGCAAAGTTTCATCAATGCTTCCAAGTCATCGCCCGCATCAAAAAGTAGCCGTCTGAGTGCCGAATCAGTGATGTTTTCTTTTACTAGCGGAATGGGGCGGAGATGCAAGCGTACCAGTTTCTGCACAAAGCGCATGTGTTCATTCATGGGCAGTTTCAAGCGTCTAAAGATGGCGGGAGTCATTTTAGCCCCTAGGTCTTCGTGCCCGTGAAAAGTCCAACCCGTTTTTTTGTGAAAACGCTGGGTGGCAGGCTTGGCAATGTCGTGCAAAATGGCCGCCCAGCGCAGCCAAAGGTCGTCTGAGTTTTCAGATAGGTTATCTAGCACTTGCAAGGTATGAAAAAAATTATCTTTATGCCCTTTGCCATCTATGGTTTTTACCCCTTGCAGGGCTACCAGTTCAGGAAAAATGAGCGGAAGTACTTCAGCATAGTAAAGCAGCTTGAAACCATAAGAAGGTACTTTAGCCAGAATGATTTTATTCAATTCATCGGTGATGCGCTCTTGCGAGATGATTTTGAGCCTTTCCTTGTTGGCGGTCATGGCTTGGTAGGTATCGGGGTGTATGTCAAAGCCTAACTGTGTGGCAAATCGTACCCCACGCATGATGCGCAAGGGGTCATCAGAAAAAGTAATGTTGGGGTCAAGTGGAGTACGGATAAGCTTTCTTCTCAAATCTTCCACGCCCTCGAAAGGGTCTATGAGTTCCCCAAAATTCCCTTTGTTGAGGCTAATGGCAAGGGCATTGATGGTAAAATCTCTCCGGTTTTGGTCGTCTGCCAGCGTGCCATCTTCTACAATGGGTTTTCGCGACTCGCGCCTGTAAGATTCTTTGCGTGCGCCTACAAACTCTACCTCCCACTCGGCAGTTTTGACTTGTGCCGTTCCGAAGTTTTTAAAGACACTCACCGAAGGAGCTTTTCCTTCTGAATGTGCCAAAGAAGCAGCAAATCTTTCTGCAAGAGCTATGCCGCTGCCTACACACACTACATCAATATCTTTGGAAGTTCGTTGTAAAAGTAAATCACGCACAAAACCACCTACCAAGTAGGTTTCTACTTGTAGAGATTGGGCGCAAGCCGCCAGTTGAGAAAATAGAGCATGCTGGTTTAGCTTATCCGAAAGGTTCATGAATTGACTCAATTTCTGTTGATAATTTACAAAGTTAGCTTTTTTTGCTCAACTCTGAAATTACCTCTTGATATTTTATTTCTGTCCTCAAAGGTTTAGTACCATCAATTTGAATAAATAAATCAGTTGCAGTTTTGATTGACTTAGGTTAATTCGCTGTTAAATCACTAACTGAGATTCTACCCAAACCGTAAGCAAAAGCATTGAAGATTCATAAAACAGGAGCATTTATCACTATGAAATACTTTCTTGTTCTCATTTTCTTGATGGTTTTTAATCTGAATACACTTTATGCACAGCACAGCGCGGAAATTCTGGTGATTCCATACAGCGAAGAAGACCTTTGCCATGCCTTTGATAAAATGACCCTCCCACAACGTGAAGGCATAGACGAAATCAGTGGTGCACTTCGCAAACAAGGGTTTCGCTCCGCCAGCTTTGTGGCAGTAATGCGCAAAGCGCGCAGCCAAGGGGCTTGTGATGGCTTCAATCCTAAAACTATTCTCCGAAATGTACTCCAAACAGACAAAAGCAACTATTACCTCACGGTAGAATATGAAATGCTTTCCACTGAAAAAGGCAATTATGTCGCCCTTAACTTATCTTTGCATACTGCCGAAACACACGAGCTAATCACTTATGAGTCTGTTCAGTCGGAGGTAATGCCCACCCAAGATGTGCGTGCCTTGACCCGTAATGCCTTCACAAAAATAGCCAGCCAACTCCTAGAAGGAATTGATGCAGTCGGAAACCCTACCCAGCCCACTACCAATACGACCTTAGCACAAGGTAAAATTAAAGTCAATCTAATTTCAGACATTAGCCAAAACCTCCCTCAAACCGCTATGAACAACCCTGATGCTGTTGCGGTAGTGATAGGCAATGCTAACTATGAAAAAACAAAAGCCGTAAATTTTGCCCTCAATGATGCCGCCCTCATCAAGCAATACCTCATTAGTGTATTGGGCTACCGTGAAGGCAATGTATTCTTGATGAAAGATGCCCGAAAAAGTGATTTTGAGCTGATGTTTGGGCTAAAAGGACAGCACAGAGGCAAACTTTTTAACAGTATCAAGGCACAAAAAAGTGATGTGTTTGTATTTTATTCAGGGCATGGTGCACCAGGACTGACAGACAAGTCAAGTTATTTTATCCCTGTGGATTGCGATCCACAATATGTAGAAATAGGCGGCTATGCCACCGAAACTTTTTACCAAAACTTAGGAAAACTCCCTGCCAAATCTATTACTGTGGTGCTTGACGCCTGTTTTTCGGGTTTGAGTATCCACGAGAGAATCTCTCCCCTTACCATCAAACCAAAAGGCATTCGTGGAGTAATCAATGGCACTTTGTTGGCTTCTTCGGCCGATGACCAAGTTTCGGCTTGGTATCCTGAGCAAGGACACGGCCTGTTTACATACTTCTTCTTGAAAGCCATTCACCAAGCCAATGCTGATGCCAACCAAGATAAAAAATTGAGCCTCTTAGAAATTTATGGTTTCATTGCCAACGAAACCGAAGGTCTGCCCTACTATGCCCGCCGCCTCCACGGGCTAGACCAAAAGCCGTTCATAAATGGTCTGAATGTGACGCAATCTTGGATTACTTTTTAAGACCATAGATTTGGCTTTGAGTGAGGTTTGGTTTTTGAAAGATTAATTAGGAATAATGGAAGCACAAAAAGTCAAATAGCTTGAAAAGGACAGCATAAAACCCTTAAAAATGATTTTTAACTGTTTGCACTTCAGTTAAAAAATAGCTAAATCTATTTTTTACAATCACTTTCTACTTCTTTTTAGTTAATCTTGCTTACTTTATCTATCACCAACATTAAAAAATAAAGAATATGAAAAAAATATACCTCTTTATCTTATTATTGCTCACTTACCTTGGCTTAGGGTTAGGCATTGCCCAAGACCGCATCACGGGTAGAACCTTTGCTACCCGCTCAGAAGTCATTGCTCAAAATGGCATGGTAGCCACTAGCCACCCCCTAGCCACACAAGTTGGCTTAGAAATTCTCAAAAAAGGGGGTACAGCCATAGATGCTGCCATTGCTGCCAATGCTACTCTAGGGCTAATGGAACCCACAGGCTGTGGCATAGGCGGAGATTTATTTGCCATTATTTGGGACGCAAAAACCCAAAAACTTTACGGCTTAAATGCCAGTGGACGCTCACCCAAGTCGCTCACACTTGCCTATTTCAAAGAAAAGAAAATGGAGAAAATTCCTGCTTATGGGCCACTGCCCGTAAGTGTGCCGGGCTGTGTAGATGGCTGGTTTAGCTTGCATGGGCGTTTTGGCAAACTCAAGATGAACGACATCTTGCAACCTGCCATAGACTATGCCGAGAAAGGCTTTCCTGTTACAGAACTCATCGGCTATTACTTGCAACGCTCCGTAGCAGTATTTGGCGAACGCTACCCCAATGTAAAAGATACCTACGCCATCAATGGAAAAGCACCCGAAAAAGGAGATATTTTCAAAAATCCCTACCTTGCCAATACCTACCGAAAACTTGCCAAAGAGGGGCGTGATGCTTATTACAAAGGCGACATAGGCAAGACCATCACCGATTTCATACAATCTCAAGGTGGTTTTTTGAGTATGGAAGACCTCGCTGCCCACAAATCTGAATGGGTTGAGCCTGTTTCTACCACTTATAGAGGCTATCAAGTATGGGAATTACCCCCTAACGGACAGGGAATGGCTGCCCTACAGATGCTTAATATCCTAGAAGGCTACGACCTCGCACAGTACGGTTTTGGTAGTCCTGAGCATATTCATTATTTTGCTGAAGCCAAAAAATTAGCCTACGAAGACCGCTCTAAATACTATGCTGACCCCGATTTTGTAAAAATACCCATAGAAACGCTCCTTAGTAAAGAATATGCCAACGAACGCCGAAAACTCATCAACGACAAGCGAGCAGGGATTTATAAGGCTGGGCAAATTGGTGCACAAGAAACAATTTACTTGACTGTAGCCGACAAAGAGGGCAATATGATTTCGCTCATTCAGAGCAATTATCGTGGTATGGGTTCGGGAATGGTGCCGCCCAAGCTTGGCTTTATGCTGCAAGACCGTGGAGAATTGTTTTCACTCACCGAAGGGCAGGCAAATACCTACGCCCCTGGCAAGCGTCCTTTTCATACCATTATCCCTGCTTTTGTTACCAAAGAGGGCAAACCTTTTATGAGCTATGGCGTGATGGGAGGCGATTTTCAGCCCATGGGGCACGTCCAAATCCTTTTAAATATGATTGATTTTGGTATGAATTTGCAAGAAGCTGGAGATGCCCCACGCCTCGACCATACAGGCTCGTCTGACCCGACCAATGGCATAGCACCCACTACCTCAGGACAGATTTTGCTAGAATCAGGTTTTGACTATGAAACCATCAGAAAACTTATGCAAATGGGGCACAAAATAGGCTATGGCATGGGAGGCTATGGAGGCTATCAGGCAATTATGTATGATGCCGAGAAGAAACTCTACTACGGGGCTTCCGAATCTCGTAAAGACGGGCAGGCAGCAGGATACTAAAACTTAGCCTTGAAGGAGCTAACATAGACTTGGGTCTGTATTAGCTCCTTTCAAATTGTAATAAGCATTATGGTTTAGGTGATGATAAATTCTGCCTGATTGCTTGTATCCGCTCCAGACTCAGACCTGTAAGTTCAGCGATAGTTGTATCATCTAGTCCCTTTCGGATAGCATTTTTTGCTATTTGGCTATTTCTTTTTCCGAGTCCTTCTTCAAACCCTTCTTCAAATCCTTCTAATCTAGCTTCTTTTTTGGCAGTATCTATGGTATTGTAATAATCTCTGTATTCTTTCAAACTTTCTTCGTATTGTTTTCGGTCTTTGGGTGTATAATTGCTCACTTCGGCTAATTTGAATACTTTTTTGAATAAAAATTCTTGTAATCTTTTTGGAATAGCTTCTAGCTGACCTATGTTTTTGAGTAAGTAAAGCCATTTATCGTAATTGGTTTCTAACTCATCTTCTGTTTTGTCAAATTTAGGCATCTCGAGATAAATGAAGCGTAATTTGTTGCTAAACTTCATTTGATTTTCTTGGTCATACAAAATCACATCAGACTTCACGTTGCTATGCCCCATTTCTGCAAACTCAAAATCCATAATGGCAATGGTATAGACAGCTTTCCAATTATAATCCCATTTACCTTGCTCAGATTGCTCTTCTATGGCTCTACTGGCATAAAGAATACTCCTTTCTTTGAAAAACTCTTGTTTTGCTCGCTGTAATTCTACAATAAACTTTTCTCCTTTCTCATTTTCGCAATACAAGTCAAATATTGCTTTTCGGTCGGTGATATTATTGCCTAAACGCTCCGAATTAAGAAAATGTAAATCTACTATAGGAGATATATCTGTCAGCAATGTATTAATGAAGTCTAACAAAATATCTTTGTTTTCTTCTGAACCAAAAATACGCTTGAAGCCAAAATCTGTAAACAGATTGATGTATCTTGCCATGATTTTTTCGCTAAATTAGTTCATTTTTATGTAAAAATCAATCTTATAAGGGTGTTTTTATTTGAACTTCACAAGAATTAACCATTTGAAAAGAAAACTTATGTTAGTCACCAATCATTTGCAAAATGTCATATTCAGAACCCAACAAGGTATTTTTCTAAAAAATAGCACGCTTACTTTTTTATTCATAATTTAGGGGAAATAAATCTCTCTAAATTATGAATAATACTTCAGATAACCCACTACATCTAGACGGAGTAGCGCAAGCCGAGCTTATCCGCAAAAAAGAAATTAAGCCTGAAGAGCTTCTAGAACTTTCTATCAATGCCATTGAAAGGCTCAATCCACAGCTCAATGCAGTGATTACCCCTATGTATGAGCATGCCCGCAAAGCCATTCAAGATGGATTACCCGAAGGACCTTTTAAGGGCGTTCCTTTTTTGTTAAAAGATTTAATGGCTTTTTACAAAGGAGTACGCCTCGCAGGTGGCTCAAAGCTAATGATGAACTACATCGCCGACCACGACAGCACACTTACGACACGCTACAAAAAAGCAGGATTGGTAGTTCTTGGCAAAACCAACCTTCCTGAATTTGGGCTATTGCCAACCACCGAACCCGAGGCTTTTGGAGCTACACATAATCCTTGGAACTTGGCACACACTACGGGTGGCTCAAGTGGTGGCTCGGCAGCAGCAGTAGCTGCCCGAATGGTAGCTATGGCACATGCCAATGACGGTGGAGGGTCTATTCGGATTCCTGCTTCTTGCTGTGGGCTTTTTGGCTTGAAGCCTACCCGTGGAAGAAATCCACTCGGGCCTATGTTTACAGAAGTTTTGGGAGGATTGGTAATGGAGCATATTGTATCTCGCTCTGTACGCGATAGTGCTGTAATGCTTGATGCAACAGCAGGTTTTGAACCTGGCGACCCTTATTTTGCACCAACTCCTGAGCGACCCTTTGCCGAAGAAGTAGGCAGAAACCCAGGAAAGTTACGCATTGGATTTTCACTCAATACACCTTTGCATACTCCCCTGAGTGAAGAAGCCAAGCAAGCACAGAAACACGCACTACATTTGCTAGAAAAATTAGGACACGAGATAGTAGAAGCCCCACTGCCTATCTCTATGCCGGGTGAAAAAATTGTAGAACTTTTTACAGTTATCTGGGCAGCAGGTGCTACAATGAACCTTGGGCTAATGAAGCAGATGCTAGGCATCAGTCCTCAGCCCAGCATGGTAGAACCACTCACTTGGGCAATGTACGAAATGGCTCAGAGAACTACTGCCACAGATATTGAGCTTGCCAAATCGGGCTTGCAGGTACTGGTACGTGAAGTAGGAAGATTTTTTGAAACCATTGATGTATGGCTCAGCCCAACCCTTGCCGAACCTCCACTAAAACTTGGCGAGATGAAACAGAATCCCAAACACCCTTTTGCTCCCTTTGAGCGTGCAGCAGCATTTGCCCCTTATACTGCTATCTTTAACCTCACAGGGCAGCCCGCAGCCTCAGTACCCTTGTATTGGACAGAAAATGGATTGCCTATGGGCATACAGATTGTCTCAAAAATGGGTGATGAAGCTACTTTACTACGCCTTGCCTCACAGCTAGAGCAGGAAAGCCCTTGGATAGACAAGCTACCCACAATAGTTGCCTAGCAAGCATAGCTTTTTGGTGCACTGATAATTTTTGTGGAGGGAAGGTCGTAAAATAGACTTTAGTCTGTTTAGTTTGTTAGGGTGAGAGCATAAAGCCTGCCGCCAACAGATTCTCGCAGAAATTATCAGGTAATCAAGTTTGGTTCTCTGACAATCTTTGTGGGTTAAAGTATTTTTACTAGATGATATTTTGTAAAAACCTCATTATCAAACCTGTAAGGTTTTGAAAACCCTGCAGGTTTATCCCTTACACAAAAATTGTCAGAGAGCCATCAGTTTTTTAGTGGAAAATAAACAGGAAAAAACACCAATGAAAAAATTGAAAAAAGACATTTGTAATATGAAGTTTACCATCAGCACATTAAGTCCCAAAGCTACACGAGTTAGGCGTTAAATACCTATTGCGAAATTAACAAGAAAATTAATAATTAATGATTTCTCAAACTAAACAACCTGCATAAGAGTTACCTATACGTTTATAATGTGTAAAAAAAGTACAATTACTGTATTGCAGCACTCAATAAAAAATTAAATTTAGAAAATAAACCTGTAACCATTCACTGAAAAATACAAGCAAAGGCTTTGGAAAGATTATGCATGATAAAGTAAAGAAAAAAGTAGCCTCAGCCATTGAAGCTGCACAAAAGAAAGAATCTTCTAATTTGCGCTGTCCTTTGCGCTGCTGGGATATTTTTTCTATGGTACAAGCAGAAATAAAATCTAAGAAATGTGCCAAAAGTTGAGACTCAAAGATAGCTTCTCACCCATCTTCCAAAAAGGCTATACAAATGTGTAGCCTTTTTGTATAAAACTAGACTGAATTTTTACCCACTTAGCCCCTGAAAGCAGCTTTGTAACAACCTTTAATGGATACTGAAAAAACGCCAACACTTCAACTGATAGTGCTGAGAAAGCATATTGGGTCTGTTTTGCCATTATAAAAAAGGAAAAAGCCCCTCTTACAAATTCACTTGGCAGCCAGTAAGTTTTTGGCTTGGTTTGTGCCGACTATAGCTCTGTAAAAACACCTATAAAACTTATGAACAAAGAACAACTTTATGAAGCTTTCGGAGAGCTTATTTATGCAGTAGCCAAAGCAGATGGATTGGTACAAGATGAAGAAGTACAAGCCCTGCAAGACATTTTACAGCAACATGCTTGGGCGCAAGAGGTAGAATGGTCATTCAACTATGAAGTGAAAAACCAAAAAGACATCAATGATGCTTATGAGCGTGCTGTAGATACTTTTAGGGAGTACGGACCTACGCCAGAATATGAATACCTCATAGAAATACTTGAAAAAGTAGCCCAAGCCAGTGATGGCATAGACTCCAAAGAAGAGAAAATCATTCAAGGATTTCAAGATGATTTAAAAACTAGGTTTATCAACGACCTCAACGCAGGTAAACTTAGAGTGGGTGTTTAGAGATTAACACCCATTTTAACAGCTTTCCTTTTGGCAAGGCAAACAATTTGAAGTGGAAATGCTTATTTTAGCGTGTTCAAAATTTCTAAGATTATACCATGAAAATAGGCATTGTTTGTTATCCTACCTTTGGAGGAAGTGGCGTAGTAGCTACAGAACTAGGCAAAGCACTTGCTGAGAAAGGACATCAAGTCCACTTCATTACTTACACACAACCCGTAAGGCTTAATTTTTATAACGAAAATTTGTTTTACCACGCAGTATATGTACCCAACTACCCTCTTTTCCAATATCCGCCTTATGAGTTAGCACTTGCCAGTGAGATAGTCAATGTAGTAAGGTATGAAAAACTAGACCTGCTCCATGTCCATTATGCCATACCTCATGCATCAGCGGCTTTTATGGCAAAGCAAATCCTCAAAAGTGAAGGCTATGACCTCCCCGTAGTAACCACCTTGCACGGCACAGACATTACCTTGGTAGGTAAAGATGCTTCCTTTGAACCTGTAGTAACTTTCAGCATCAATCAGTCTGATGGCGTAACCACGGTATCAGAAAGCTTGAAAGCAGATACTTATGAGCAGTTTAAAATCACCAAAGAGATAGAAGTAATCCCTAATTTTGTAGATTTAGAGGTGTTCAGAAGGCAAGAAAAAGCACATTTTAAAAGAGCTATTTGCCCCAACGATGAAAAACTCCTCATACATACTTCTAACTTTAGAAAAGTAAAACGGGTGCAAAATGTAATGGAGATTTTTAGCAAAGTAAGAAAACAAATGCCTTCAAAACTGCTACTCGTGGGTGATGGTCCTGAGCGTGTAAACATGGAGCGACTGTGCAGAGAGTTGAGCATTTGTGAAGATGTGCGTTTTCTTGGTAAGCTAGGTGCAGTAGAAGAGGTTTTATCTATTGCAGATGTATTTTTGATGCCCTCCGAGAAAGAAAGCTTTGGACTTGCAGCCCTCGAGGCAATGGCTTGCGAAGTACCCGTCATTTCTTCTAATACGGGTGGCATCCCAGAGCTTAACCTGCACGGCATCACAGGCTTTGTGAGCAATGTAGGTGATGTAGAAGATATGGTCAAAAATACATTGTACGTGCTGCAAGACGAGCATCTAGAGCATTTTCGCAAAAATGCCCTAGAAAGAGCACAGTACTTCCAACTGAGTAATATACTGCCCCACTATGAAGCCTTTTATGAAAAAACACTTCAAAAGACGGAGTTGGAAGTAGGCTAATAAATTGATGATGAATTAGCGTCTTCACTATGCTTGCCGCTTGAGCGATTCCTCGTGGACTAGCTCTAAGACATTTTCTATAAATGCTTCGCTCAAACCCATCTGAGAGGCTTTATCAATACGAATTGCCTTGACTTCCGCCCATCGTTGAGGCTTATGAGGCGTAAGATTTTGTTGCTTCTTATAATGCCCTATTGCCTCAGCCACCTGCATACGGTCTGTAAATAATTTGATGATTTCGTGGTCTAGTTTGTCTATTTTCTTACGTAAATGATCCAGCGTTTTATGGGGCATTTGTGTTGTTCTTTGCCTGCGAAGCCATTGCACTGTTTTTTGTTTCCAGACTTCTAGTCGGAAAATAGCTTGTTTGGGTTTGAGTATTTGAATTGGGTTCATAATTTCAATGTTTTTGATGTTGATATTTTCATAAAAATTTAGTTAAACGATTTTAGACCTGCTGCCAAGCCACATTTAGAATGAAGAATTACTTACTTTTTAGTGTTACGATTGAGTGCTTCTCGCAGTAGATCAGCAGGGCTGCAAAGCGAAATGCGGATATACTGATTGCCTGCACTGCCAAAGATGCCTCCTGGGGTGAGAAATACAAGGCTTTCTAACAAGATTTTATCACTAAATGCAAATGCATCTGCATAGCCTTGGGGTATTTTTGCCCATAC
This sequence comes from uncultured Cytophagaceae bacterium, assembly GCA_964480455.1. GTDB lineage: Bacteria > Bacteroidota > Bacteroidia > Cytophagales > Microscillaceae > JAABSX01. The sequence goes on along the minus strand of CAYZQI010000017.1, from coordinate 27,790 downwards.
AAACATTCCTTTTTGTGTGGTGCTATAAGTGCAGCCCAAGTTAGTCAAGATTTGTGTTGCAATGCTTTTTCTTTCTGCATAAATGGCATTGAGCGAGTCATACCAAGTCTGCGGCAAAGCTAGAGCAAGTGAGGCAGCCATTTGTAGGGGCTTAAACATACCCGAATCCATATTGCTTTTTACTTTCAAAATACTGTTGATATAGGCTTCCTCCCCAGCTACCCAACCTATGCGCCAGCCTGCCATATTCTGCGATTTGCTGAGTGAGTTAAGCTCAATGGCTACTTCTTTTGCGCCTGCCAACTGAAAAATACTTTTGGGTGCATCATTCAAAATCATACTGTAAGGATTGTCGTTCACTACCAGAAATTGATACTTTCGGGCAAGGGCAAGCAGCCTTTCCAAGTCTTCAAAATTAGCATCTGCACCTGTGGGCATATTCGGGAAATTGACCCAGCAGATTTTTACCTTGCCGAGGTTGTGTGCCAAGATACTCTCAAAGTCAATTCGCCAGTTTTGGGCTTCATTCAGTGCGTATTCGCAGATATTTGCATTCGTAAGTTTACTCACTGCGCTATAAGCAGGATAGCCAGGGTTAGGCACTAGCACGCCATCACCTTCATTGAGGAAAGCCATCGCAATATGAAAAATGCCTTCTTTTGAGCCTATCAGAGGCAGAATTTCTTTTTCAGGATTGATTTTTACTTGATAAATCGTTTCCATAAAATCAGCCACGGCACTTCGGAGGGCTGCAATTCCCTTGTAGGGCTGATAGGCATGGTTTTCGGCTTTCTCAGCTTCTTGTGTGAGGGCTGCAATCACCGTAGGGTGTGGCGGCAAATCAGGACTACCTATTCCCAGATTAATTACCTGCTTGCCTTCGGCTTGCAAGGCAGCTATTTCTTTGAGTTTTTGGGCAAAGTAGTACGTCTGTACTTCGCCCAGTCGTTGGGCTTCTTGAATTATCATCTTGTCTTTTATTGAAAAAAATCCATAAAAAAACCCGATTTCTGTTTGTTTCAGCAATCGGGTAATTGATATTTTTAGGAAAATACCTAGCCATACACTACCAATCCGAAACCTAGTTTCTGAGTAAGGTAGTGATAATAATAGGCGTTTTTCTTTGTGTTCATAGCACTAAATTAGCCATCTTTTTGAAAGACGCAAAAGTTTGGAGGATTTTTTTTGGAAAAGAAAGGAAACTCAAAACATCAGCTTCTTCAGGCTATCCATATAGCCTCGGCTTACCCGCACTTGGTCGCCGTTTTGCATCACTACTTCGTAGCTATTGGGGTATTTTTCTATCTCTTTGATGCAGTGAATATTGATAATCGCAGAGCGATGTACTCTCAAAAAGATAGTCGGATTGAGTTTGTTTTCTAAGACTCCAATCCCAAAATTGCTGAGGTAAGTGTCTTTGAGTGTGATAAGTTTGGAGTAATCGCCATAAGCCTCCACCCTGATAATCTCTGTTATTGCAATCGTAACAAGCTTTTTGGAAGCCTGCACCAAGATTCGCTCAGGATAAGTTTGTTTTTCCATCAGCAGACTCTCAGCAAGGGGGCGCAGTGCCTCAAAGTTGTTTCGGCTTGCGATGCGCTCGAGGGCAAGTCTAAAACGCTCTTGGGTATAAGGCTTCAGCAAATAATCTACGGCGTGTACTTCAAAGGCTTGGAGGGCGTATTGGTCATAAGCCGTAGAGAAAATCACTTGCGGGATTTCTTCTAAATGGGTCAAAACCTCAAAACCTGTCAGCCCGGGCATTTGAATATCCAAAAAAACAAGGTCAGGTTTAAATTCATTGATGAGTTTGACGGCATCTACGCCATTGTTTGCCTCAGCCAAGACCACAAACTCAGGATAGGCCGCAATGTATTCTTTGATGAGCTTTCTGCCTGAGGCTTCATCATCTACCAGGATTACTTTTTTCATGAGAGGGCAAAGCTTATTTTTAGACCTCGAGGCTCATTGTCGGTAACTTGCAAGAGGCTATTGTACATTTTTTCTAAGCGAAGTTTGGTATTGCTCAGTCCCGTGCCTTTTTCAAAAATGGCTGATTTATCGGCAATGCCTATGCCCGTGTCTGCAATCATAAAATGCAATTGATGGGCGTGTTTTTGAATACGCAGCGTAATTTTTCCGCCTTCTATGAGCGAAGCCAAGCCGTGTTTGAGGGCATTTTCTACCAAAGGTTGCAAAATCATGGGCGGGATAGGATAGGCAAGCAAAGCATCTTCTACCTCGATACAAACCTCTAAGCGGTCTTCAAAACGGGCTTTTTCTAGGTGCAAGTACTTTCTGATAAAATCAAGTTCATCGCCTAGAGGCACAAAATCAGCCTGCGAAGCCCGCAGTTGATAGCGAAATAAATCGGCCAATTCGGCAATGAGCTGTCTGGTCTTTTCTTGCTCAGGCGGAATGGTAGCATTGATGGTATTGAAGACATTGTATAAAAAATGAGGATTTATCTGTGCTTTCAGTGCCGAAAGTTCGCTTTTGAGGGCTGCCTCACGGAGTTGAGCCTCGAGTACTTGTTTTTTTTGATTTTCTTGGTAATACTGGTAGGCGTGGAAAATACCGAATTGTAAAATGTAAAAAAGTGTGGGAATATAAATATCCCATACCTGTCCAAAACTTCTCAAATGTCCGAAGCCTAAAGATTCTAACACAAAATAAAAACTTTGCTGCCAAACTATCACAAACAAAGGCAAAGTGATTAAATGAATACTAAGGCGTTTTCGGAGTGATAAATGCCGAAACTTTCTGAAGATTAACCACCAGACGAGTATAGTCCAAAGCAATTTTAAAGTATAATCTATGCCTTCTTTTGAGAAATCCAACAAACTAAAAAAAGGCTCACTTGCGTCTCTGTAAACAGTCCCGTTGATTCTTAGCGTAATATGATAAAAAAAAGCAAAAAAGAAATAACAACTTAGTATAAAAGTTATCTCCCAATAAGATACACCATACAATTGCCTGTGCCAAAAAGTCTTTTTCATACTGTTTTTCTTTTCCCCAAAAATACAGTAAGTTTGACTGAATTTACCAATGCTTTCCGATGAATGGTGAAATAAGTAGGTGAGTGGCTTGGCTATACTTGAGATGGGTGGGGGTTTTAGAGGTGCTTGGGGCAATCAGACGTTCCACTTTTTTGAAAAGTGGAACGTCTATTAGCTGACGACAAAATATCAAGATTATTTTTTGTATTTTTGTATGTGTACTTAAAAAGAAAAAAATGGCTAAAAAACTAATTCGTTTTGATTGGGCAATCAAAAAATTGCTAAGGCACAAAGCCAACTTTGATATTTTGGAGGGCTTTTTATCTGAGCTTTTGCGTTTTGATGTGCAGATTGAGAGTATTTTGGAGAGTGAAGGCAATAAAGTTGATGAGTATGATAAGTACAATCGTGTGGATATATTAGTCAGAAGCCAAAGCAATGAGTTGATGCTGGTAGAGGTGCAAAATGATGCTCAAATTGATTATTTTCAGCGAATGTTGTACGGAACTGCCAAGCTGATAACAGAATACATCAAAGAAGGTGAACCTTATGGCACTATCAAAAAGATTTTCTCTATCAATATTGTTTATTTTGGGCTAGGGCAAGGAAAAGACTACATCTATGAATCTAAAAATGAATTCACAGGACTGCATCAGAAAGATGTCTTACAGCCTACTTCTATACAAATACAGGATTATAAAATAGAAGCAGTTACAGATATTTTCCCGAAATATTATCTCCTAAAAGTAAATAATTTTGATGATGTGGCAAAAGATACGCTTGATGAATGGGTATATTTTCTGAAAAATAGCGAAGTAAAAGACGAATTTAAGGCAAAAGGCTTGGATAAAGCCAAGGAAAAACTACAATACGAAGGATTATCAGAAGAAGAAAAGAAAATGTACGACCGCTTTCAAGAAAATAGAAGAATAGAGCAAAGCATTACTTACACTGCAAAATTAGAAGAAAAAAGAGCAATAGCTAAAAAACTCATCAAGCGAAATTTATCCAATCAAGAAATTTCAGAAGATACTGGCTTATCCATAGAACAGATAGAGGCATTACGCCAAGAGTAAATTATTCCTACTCAAAACCCACCATTCAACGTCCTGCTCTTAGAGTAGCAATTTACCCTAATCTTCCCTCTACTTGCCCGTCATTAAGCCTTCTGCCTAGTTTTCTTTACAAATATACATCTTTTGTAAGAGTAAGAATAGCTAGGAAACAGGTTTTAGAGCTACTAGGGGCGTGGGGGAGAAACTATTTTATAACAAACTCAATCTTTTCATTAACCACCTTTTTTAAATCAATTTTCTCACCATCAAGTATTAAATGATCTAGTACAGTCATGATAGCCAAATTTCTAGGTCTCTTTCTATTATCGTATAAATCAAAGCTCCAAAAAGGATTCAAAGTATATGATTTCCTTAACTCCCAATGAACATCAACCTTGTTTTTAATAAATTCACCTATAAAAACTGTAAGCGGAACAATAATCTTAAATATTAATTCGTCTTTGTCATCATAGCTAACTAAGGTTTTAGAAATGTTATCTGATAGTATTTCTAAAATAGAATCTTGAAATAGTAGAGAATCATTTTCACCAGTGAGTTTAACAGACATTTCTTGCTCTAATTCCTTTACAAAATATAAAATATTGGCTTCTAGATTTAATATCTTATCTCTGTTTTTAATTAGTGGATTTGTAGTATCTTCTGGAACTGGAAAGTATTCCTCCTTAATCATTCTTTCTAAGGCTTCTCTCGTTTCAAATAAAATACCAGGACTTCCCTTACTTGGTATTAAAATAAATCGCTTATCTTTTAACTGATATATAGAAGCGTAGTTAAACTTGATTTGCTTTTTGAATTTGCCACCTTTTGTCCATTTTAAATCAGATAATTCAGTTGTTTCAAGTATCTGATAATCTCTTTGTTGGCTCATTAGAGAAAAATTTAAATTTAAAAATAGTAAACAAAATGTTAGCCTTTTCATAAAAACTGATCTCCTACTCTCGATTTAGTTCTCGAATCGCTCTGGCTACTTTACTAAGCTCTTCATCTAACTTTTCCATCTCTGCTATATTAGCCTGAGTCAAATGAATTTTTTCATCCCAAAAGATATATCCATTTTTATCTTTACCATAAACACTGCATCCCTTGCAGGTTTGAAATGTATCATAATCGGCATCTACAATTCTTCCACCAGTAACATAAATCTGTTTTTTATCTTTTGCATACTCATCTCCCATAACTTCAAAAGTATCGTAATCAGCCTCTAAAATTGTCAAAACACCTCCATCAGCCATTATGAAATGTGCATATATATTACTCTTATCCATATAAAAACCACCTCCCAAATACTCAAAACTTGATGTGTCAACAATAGTGTTCAACGGCATATTATCTAAGGGTAAACCAATATGTTTCAAAAATCTTACTTTATTTCTATCTGTATTCACTACTTTAAAACCTAAGTCCCCTTTATCAGATAACCAAAGGTCAGAAATTATTTTTTCCACTTCAGATTATCTATAAAAATTTCTGTGCTAGTGCCTAATCTTGTGGTATCTTCTTTTGAGTGTTTATATTCAAAGTCTATGAAGGATTCTTTTTTCTTATCTTGACAAGAACAGAATGTGATTAAAATGAAAAATAATAAAATTTTAATACTTATTTCTTCCATAATATTTATATGTTTACAGCCCAAAGACCCAAAGATATTCGGGCTAACCAATAAGTTTTTCAATTCCCTCACCCTCGTCTGTGTCCTTACGCGTGAGCCTTTTGCCTAGTTTTCCTTACAAATATAAGACCTTGCTTTTTAAATCTCCACCATTCAACGCCCTATACAGTCATTCATCGGATAGTGTTTTGAAATGATTTTTAGCGGTGGCATCTTTGCCTAAACTTAAAAATCATATCACCATGAAATTATCTTTTTCTCTTCTTTACAAATCTCTTTTTATGCAAAAATCCATTGGATTGACTTTTTTGTTGGTGCTGTTTGTGATGTCGCTGTCAGCACAGCAAGTTATCCTGAGTGGCAAAGTAAGCACCCCAAGCAAAGCCCCCGTAGAATATGCTACAGTAGCACTGCTCCAAAAATCAGACAGCACACTCATCAAGGTAAGCATTACTGACGGAAACGGGCAATTCAGTTTTGCTCAGATTCCTTCGGGTGTCTATCTGCTGCGCATCTCTAGTGTGGGCTACCAAACACTTTTCCAAGAAATAAAACCCGCCAATACTGAAATACAACTTACCCTCGAGGAAGACTCAAAAGTACTTTCAGAAATCCAAGTAACCGCCCAAAAGCCTGTCATAGAAGTATTGGCAGATAAAACGGTTTTCAATGTAGAGGGTACGCTGAGTGCAAGCGGGGTTACGGCACTTGAGCTGCTCCGCAAAGCCCCAGGCGTGCTGATAGACAACAGCGAAAACCTGATAGTAGAAGGCAAATCGGGCGTACAGATTTACATAGATGGCAAACTTACACCCCTCACAGGGCAGGATTTGGCTAATTATCTCAAAACTTTGCAGTCCTCTGATATTGAGGCAATTGAGATTATTACGCAGCCCTCTTCTAAGTATGATGCCGCAGGAAATGCAGGGATTCTGAACATCAAACTGAAAAAGAATAAGAATTTTGGCAGCAATGGCACAGTCAATTTGGGCTATGCCATTGGCAGATTTTCTAAATACAATGCAGGATTTTCGCTCAATAACCGCAGCAAAAAAGTCAATCTGTTTAGCAATTATAGTAACAATATTGGGAAGAATTACAACTTCATCAATCTCTACCGAATCCAATCCAATACTATTTTTGATGCACAATCTGATAACATCAGCCAAAACCAAAGCCACAATGCCAAGCTAGGGCTTGATTTTTATGCGGGTGCTAAAAGCACTTTCGGATTGATTTTGAATGGAAATTTTAATGAAAATAATGCTGATAATCAATCGGTTACGCCCATTATTGATGAAAATACCAACCAAACCCTGCAAGTGCTTCGAGCAGAAAGCAACACCAAAAGCAGCACCTACAACTTTAACAGTAACCTCAATTACCGCTATGCCGATACACTCGGTCGCTCGTTCAACTTAGACCTCGACTACGGCAGGTACAACAACGACCGCACAAACTTTCAGCCCAATTTCTATTTTGATGGCAACGAAACAAACATCCAAGATAAGTTTATTTATCAAATGATTACGCCCGTCTTGATTCAGATTACGAGCCTTAGGGCAGACTATGAGCAAAACTTTTGGGGAGGAAAATTAGCCCTAGGCGTGAAAAGTTCGTGGGTGGCTACAGACAATACTTTTGAATTTTACGAGGTCATAGACAATCAAAACAACCTCAACGACAGCCGAAGCAATCAGTTTGAATACACCGAAAATGTCAATGCAGCCTATTTTAATTTTAACAAAAAATGGCAAAAAATCAACCTTCAATTTGGCTTGCGTGCAGAGCAAACCAACTCAGAGGGCAACCTTACGAGTTTGCAGCAGACAGGATTAGAAAACGTAAAGCGGACGTACTTAGATTTTTTCCCGAGTGCAGGCTTCACTTATACCCTCAATCCGCAAAATAGCTTGGCACTCACTTACAGCAAGCGCATTGAGCGACCCAACTACCGCACCCTCAATCCCTTTGAGATGCAAATAGATGAGCTTTCTTTTAGCAAAGGCAATCCCTTTTTGCAGCCACAATACACCGATAACATCAAACTCAGCCATACTTTCAAATATACTCTCAATACCTCTCTGAGCTACAGCCGCACTACCAACTTTATGGCGCAAGTAACAGATGCCGTAGGCGAAACCCGCAGTGTGATTCAGGCACAAAACATTGCCAATCAGCAAGTTATTAATTTTGGTGTGAGCTGCCCCGCAGAGATAAATAAATGGTGGAGTGTATTTGTGAGCCTCAATGCTTTCAGGAGTAGTTTTGAAGCAAGAGATGAACGCTTTGTAGCCATTACGCAAAACACCCTCAGTTTTTATGGGCAGAATAATTTTACTTTGCCCAAAGGCTTTCAATTTGAAATATCTGGCTGGTACAGCTCGCCCTCAGTCTGGGGAGGCACTTACCAAACCCGAAGCCTCGGTTCGTTGGATTTGGCTTTGCAAAAGAAATTTATGGACGAAAAACTCAATCTTAGAATAGCTGTGAGCGATGTCTTTTTTACTTCGCCTTGGTGTGGCGAAACCCGCTTTGCCGATGTCTTTATCTGTGGCAATGGAGGCTGGGAGAGCCGTCAGTTTAGAGTAAACCTGAGTTATAATTTTGGAAACAGCAATGTAAAAGTTGCACGCAACAGAAAAACAGGCATAGAAGATGAAAATAAAAGGATAGAGTAAAAATGTATTAGCTTTTTAATGTATTTACAGTTAGCAACCAATAAAAATAACAATATATGACAAAATTAATTTCTACATTGACACTCTTAGTTTGGTTTGGATTTCACAGCAAAGCCCAAGTCAACTTAGAGAGAATTGATAGCATTGTTCAGAATGCTGTAACAAATGACTTTTTTGAAGGCACAGTTCTAATAGCAGATAGTGGTAACATTGTTTATCAGCAATCATTTGGCTTTATTGATAAAGACTATGTACTTCCAATAGAAAACTCAACAAGTTTTGGTATTGCTTCCATCACGAAAATGTTTACAGCAATCACAATTTTACAACTTGTAAATGAAGGTAAAACTCGATTAGAAGACAAGTTAAACGCCCTCCTGCCAGATTTAAAAATTCCAAAGTCAAATAAGATTACTGTTCATCATCTTTTACTGCATATTTCGGGACTACCAAATGAAAAGGATGAAATTTATGCACAATCAACAAGCCCAAAAGAGTTTGTGCGTAAAACTTTGGAAAATAAACCTAATCGTTTTGGTAAATTCAACTATGCCAATATTGATTATGTTTTACTCGGTTTGATCATAGAAAAATACGACAATACTACTTGGAAAAGTTCAGTGCAAAATAGAATTATCGATAAGTCATCATTGGCTCAAACAGGCTTTTTAGAAAGCGGGCGATACCCCAGTAATTTTGCTTATTCCTTTTCCTATGACAAAGAAAATAATAGGGAAATTGACCCCTTATTTTACATTGAGAATTTTTATGCAGCAGGTTGTATGTACTCTACTGCCGAAGACTTGCTTAAACTAGACCAAGCAATGTATGAGGATGTATTACTTTCTGAGAAAAGCAAAGAACTGATGTTCAAATCCTATCCAGAATATAACTATTCAGGTTACAGTGTTTGGACTTATAACTACCCCTTTGCACCATCAATGCCAAAAGTTATGGAGAGAAGAGGTGGAATTTTAGGAGCTAATTCGGTTTTGATAAGATTTCTTGACACCCACAAGACAATTATTATTTTAAGCAATAACAATAGATTCAACCCAGATTCTTTTGGGAATACGGAAGGTTTAAAAGAAGCTCTAATGATTGAAACAAGTAAAACCAGTCGCTAACAATGTCTATGAAATCATAGCAGGCTATGGGAAAGCCGTCAGTTTAGAGTAAACCTGAGCTATAATTTTGGAAATAGCAAAATAAAAGCTTCACGCAACCGAAAAACGGGGATAGAAGATGAGAACAAAAGGATAGAGTGAAGGTGTATAAATAAGAAAGTGAGTACACCCCGTCTGGTCGTAGGTTGTGGCATTAAGCATAATCCACAACAGAAACTGCTTTTAGCATCTCGCTCATATTTTTGTGCCAGAGGGGTGTTTTAAGTGTCCTTTTCGAGCACTTAAAACAGCAGAAGGGGTAAGCCGAAAGTCGTTATGAACGCCATCAGAAATAAGATTATTCACAGAATCTTAGCCTGTGTCGGAAGTGGGGAAAAACATGAAAAATTAGGTTGTCTGACAATTTTTGTACAAATCTGTAGCAGCGGACTTCCAGTCCGCTGGCATTTATGTTCTAAACAGTATTTAGCTCATCTTATCGCACACCATCACAAAAATTGTCAAAGAATCAAAAACTATCAATTTAATTTGAGAATGTCATAGATTTCCACAAAATAATATTTTCAAAATTTCTAATCCCCGCTACATGCACTCTTCCTGTGGGAGAATTTGCATAAACAATGAACTGAAAATCTATGCTGTAAGCATCTGCTTTTTCCTGTATATGCAGAACAAACACCGATTTACTAAAGCTATAAAGCAAAACCAAAACCAACATCACAAAACATAAATACTAACTTTTTGCAAAAACAGTCAAATGCCTGCCTTGTAAAGGTCTAGACCCTACTTTCATTAATCGTATTAGGTCTTTTTAAAGATGACTTGGTATAGCTAAGGTATTGAATGGTTACTTTTTTATTCTACTCTGAGTACTTCTACTTCATAAGTGAGATAATCTGTAAATTTATAGGGTATTAAAAAACGTCCTTGTACCAGTCTGCGTTGGTTGGGAGGCATGGCGGGGTCAGTCAGTTGCAAGAGGTCAAGGGTTTGGCTATGAATCAGTTGTAGTTCTTTATTGAGCCATTTAATTTGAATTTGTAATTTTTTAATCATCTTTTTGCTTTTGTTAGCATAGCTCAATACTATTTCGTGGTTAAAAGTTTCGGGTTCTGTTCTGATGGTTTGGCTACGTTCAGCAATTACAAATTCAATATCTGATGCTTTGCCCTCTGCCCAAGTGAGTGTTAGCACACGGTTTGGCTCTTCCGCTTTTTGATGTGGGTATCTTTTGATTTTATATACTTTGATGACCGCTTCTTTGAGGTCAGTATTTAGGGAAGTGTTTCGGATGAGTACTTTCAGAGGTAAAGCATCGCCGGGTACTAGGATAGGCTGTTCTTGTTCTTGTACTGTGAGCAACTCTACCCAAACTGTTTTTTGTTGTGCGTCTTTAAGCTCAACCTGCAAGACAAGTTGTTCTATTTCAAATTTTTCTGTGGTGATAGTTCCTGTTAGTTCGTAGGCATAGCCTTCTGAGATTTTTTTGAGCAGTGAAGTTTCAGTATAGAGTTTCAATCCACGTGTATTTTCTTCTTGATAAATGCTGGCTTTTAGGTTGAGGTCCTCGAGAATACTCTCTTTGATAGGTTGAGGATTATTTTCTACTTTGAGCTTTGCTTCTGTTTCAGATTTGAAGGGGTAAAAACTAATCACCAACAAGCTCACAAGTGCCAGTATAGAAGTTGTTATTAAAGCTAGCATCAGCCAACGCACCCGATAAGCGCGTTTTTTACGAATGATGTGTTTATTTTCTAGCTTTCCTATCAGTAAAAAAGCCCCTTCGTGTCGTGCATCTATCTCTAAGCAACGCTCGGCATAGCTCAGGGCTGCTTGCTTATCTGTTTTTTTTTGGGTTTGTTGCCATCTAAAAAGATGCGCTTCTGCCAAGCCAAAAAGTGTTTCAATATGTAAAGGCTTAATAAGCAATGCCTGCGAAAGTTCTTCAATGGCCTTGTCAAAATTGCGATGCCTGAGGTAGCCCTTTCCTCTATAAAAATAACCTTGGAATTTTTGGTCAATAAAATCCAGCTCTGCTTCGCTCAAACCTAGCTCTCCTGCTATGCGGTTAAGTTCTTCTACTTGCAGCGGCACTTGTCTGTGCTCGGCTTGTAACTTAAGCACTTTTGCAATATATGCCTCTAAAATCTTCTCCTCAGGATTTTCCATTAACCAAAACAGCTTAATTTATTCAAACTTTATAAGACCTGCCAAAAAAACTAAAAAAAACGCACTTTTACAATCAATCGCTTTGAAACTATTAACAGGTTTAAAACTCCAAAACTTATTGTCTTAACACTTAGTAACTTGTTTACTCTAAAAAAATATCTAGTTTTACGGTATCAATCAATTGTTTAAAGTTTATGAACCTATACCTCGAGATTGCAGTACGCTATGTGCATTTTATAAGTGTTTTTACGATTGTAGCCACATTGATGGCGGAGTGGGTATTGCTCAAAAAAGAAATGTTGCCGAGTGAGATTGCTCGCTTAGGGCGTTTTGATGGGGTGTATGGTTTGAGTGCCATTACTTTATTGGCTGCAGGTTTTACGCTTTGGTTTGTGGTGGGCAAGCCCGCTAGTTTTTATAGTAACAACTGGATTTTCTTTCTAAAACTTGGGCTTTATACGGCAGTAGGTTTACTTTCAATTTATCCAACAGTTTTTTTTATTAAAAATGGCAAAAATACACTTCCCGAAACGCCCATTGCTATTCCTTTACTTGTGAGGCAAATGGTAGTAGCTGAATTGGTCTTGTTATTGTTTATCGCTATTTGTGCCTCGTTGATGGCAAAGGGCGTGGGCTATTTGGCTGATTAGTTGTGCGAACTATAGTAGTTTTCAAATTTTCACTTAATTTTCTCTAACTTAGCTCGCTGAAAATTAGCAATATGATACGATAAAACTACTGGAATATCTCCTTTACCTCCACTCAATTCAGATTTTTTTGTATTGATGCTGATATTTTCAAAATAAAGGTAATCACTATCTTGTCTATAAGTACTTAGAATGCGATTACCCATTACTTCAAAAAAGCTCATCAGGGTTTGATCTGCAAAGAAAGCAGGCAACAAGATAGAGTTTTTCTCATCTATGAGGTATTGCCCCTTGTCTTTATCTAGGCAAAGTAGTTCGTAAGTGCGCTCCTCTTGTTGCTCACCTTCGCCATAAATAATTGTCCACTGATAACGAGCTAGGCTATCTTTAGATGAAGTTATCTTTTTTATAATCAATTCATTGTTTACAGTTGAGGTTTTGCCGTTGCTGTAGGTTAGTTGCATAGTGCCTTTCCAGTGTCCTTGCCAATGCTCAGGAGTGTTTTGGGCAGTTAGCGGATTACTTATGTACAGATACATATAAAATAGCAAAAGAACGAAGTTGCGCTGCATAGGCGACACATATTTAATCATATCTTGATGCAAAGATACTTTGTCTATTTATCTTACTTCAATAGAAATTATCTTTTGTACCCTTACTACTTTTCCGTGTTGCATTCCAGGAGTCCATTTAGGGGCATTTTTCAGAAGTTTTATGACTTCTTCATCACAGCCACCGCCTATTCCTTTGATAACTTCTACATTGGTGATACTACCATCTTTCTCAATGATAAATTTCACAAATACATTTCCTCTTATGCCTTTGGCAACTGCTTGTGAGGGACGTCTGAGGTTATCTTGTGTGTATTCGTAGAAAGCGGTCATACCTCCCACGGGGCGTGGGGCTTTTTCGGTAACTCTGTAGATCATTTCGGTATCAGCGGCTACTGAGGCAACTTGCGCGCTTGAGGTATTGTAGGAGCTGAAAAAAAAGGTGAACAATACAAGTAATTTGAGTAATTCTGTCATTCGATTTTTGTGTTATGCTGTTAATCTTTCTTTTTTTATTTGTAGTGGCTTTTCAAGACTTTGTAAAATTATTATATTTTTGAAGAACAAACAAATTTTCATTTTCAGTACTATAACATAGACTCTACAATAAACATTCAGTTACTCTTTTTTTCATTTTTACAAATAAAATCTTTACTATGTAAGTTTTGACCCAAACTGGAGTTAAAGAATTGTATGATTTGTTGGTCATAACACCGCATTCCATCAAAAAGCTATTCATGAAATACTTTCAAATTATATCATCAATGCACTGAGACATCACCAAAAAGTTATTTCAGAGGAAGGTATAGATTCATTGACCATGTTACCCCTCAACGGACATTTATTTTTACCTATCACCGAGGAAGGCGTAACTAGCCTCTATGCAGGCTATTTTGCATAAGTTGTCTATTCATCTTACACCTTTAAAATTTCTTCTAATTCTTCTAAAGATTTTCCTTTAGTTTCGGGAATTAACCTATAAACAAACAGCACGGACAGCACTCCCATAAAGGCGTACAGCAAAAAAGGAAAAGCACCATGAAAATTATCTATCAAAAACTTATTGTCATTGAACATAGGAAAGGTCTGCGACACTACAAAATTTGAAATCCATTGTGCGCCTACCGCAATCGCCAAAGCTGCTCCTCTTACACTATTGGGAAATATCTCAGAAAGCATCACCCAAACCACTGGCCCCCAAGAAAGTGCAAAAGAGGCAATGTATCCCAACATAAAAATCAGTAGCCACGCCCCAATGCTATCAAAGTATGCACTCAAACCTATGGTAAGCATACTGATGGTCATACCTACCCCTCCTATGATAAGCAGGGGCTTTCTGCCCAACTTATCTACTGTATAAATGGCAACAATGGTAAAGATAAGATTGACCGAACCTACTAAGATGGTCTGCAGCAGGGCTGTATCGGTATTGCTGCCAAAGCTTTTGAATATTTCGGGGGCGTAATACAAAAAAACATTGATGCCTGTAGCTTGCTGAAAAAAAGACAATAAAATGCCCAGTATCAAAAGTTTGGGCACATTGTTTTTGAATAAATCTTTCCAATCAATTTTATTTTCGTGTAGCGAGGCTTTGATACTTTCTAAAATGCTTTGTGCTTCTTCTTTGGTATTGAAACCTTCTAAAATCTGATGGGCTTTTTCTACTTTTTGCTTGCCCACTAGCCACCTCGGGCTTTTAGGTACTAAAAATAAAAGCACCAAGAACAATGTCGCGGGAATTGCCTCCGAGGCAAACATCCAACGCCAGCCCACTTCTAAGTTCCACTTAGTATCACCTTGCAACGCAATGAAATAATTTACAAAATAAACCCCCAATATACCAATCACTATGGCAAATTGATTGTAGGATACCAAGCGTCCTCTGTGCTTGGCAGGAGCTATCTCAGCAATATACATCGGAGAAAGCATAGATGCTAGCCCTACGCCTACACCACCAACAATTCGGTATATGATAAATGTATCAAATGACTCAGGAGTGGCAGTACCAATAGCAGAAATAAGAAAAAGTATAGCGGCAATCATGAGTGAGATTTTTCTCCCCAAAGACTCGCTCAAAATACTTGAAAAAGCTGCCCCTACGATGCAACCTACCAAAGCACTTGAGGCTGCCCAGCCTTTGGCAGTAGCATCTAATTGAAAATACTCACTCAAATTGCCTATTGCGCCTGAGATGACTGCGGTATCATACCCAAACAACAAACCGCCAAGTGTGGCTACCAATGTGATAAAAAAAACTTTTTGAGAAGGTGATGACATAGATAATACGATTAGCGTAAATTAATATTTGGTTTTTAATCTCTCATTATCAGCTACTTAGCATAAAAATCAACATTATTTTTTATGCTTAACCTGCCCTTGATAGGTAAGCACCGATAAAAACAATGGCACAAAAGTACTTGATTAATTTAAACTATTCACAGAATAAATTAGCTTTTTTTACTTCAAGCTCAGCGTCTATTCAGCTCAATCACTTCTTGATATAGCCTGAGAAGCTGTGCAGTTACTGTTTTTTTGGAGAAACGTTGCAGAAAATCTTGCCTAATGTGTTCAGTAGAGTAGTTTTGATAGTGGTTGAGGAGTTGTTCCATTGCTTGGGCAAGTGCTTCAGGGTCATTTTTTGGCACTAAAATACCATTTTGAGGTGTAACAATGCACTCAGGCCCTCCGCAGCGTGTGGCTATGATGGGCAGTCCGCAGGCAATTGCCTCTACCCATACTACGCCCTGCGTTTCGTGAAGGCTCGCAAGTACAAAAGCATGCGCTTCTTGAAGGGCTTGTAGAGCCTGCGCTCGGTTGAGTAGCCCAAGCCAAGTAATGCTTTGAGCAATGCCCAATGAAATAGCTAGTTGCTGGCAGGCTTTGAGTTGTGAGCCCTCCCCACCTATTATAAATTGAATATTTTTTTGTGTTTTTAAAATCTTTTTGATAGCATACAGCAATGTAGGAATATCTTTTTGGGTCTCAATACGGGCGAGCGTAAAAAAAGTGAAGTTTGTTGGTTTTCTGACTTGAACATCAGGCTTAAAAAAATCTTCATTGGCTAGATTAGGAATAAAATGTGTATTTGGAATTTCTAGCGCATCGAGTTGGGCTTGCAAGGCAGGGCTAATAGCAATATTAGCACTTGCATTTTGATAAGCTTGTTGATATTTTTCCTTTAGTTTTCCATTATTTTGAAGAATAGCATGAAAAGGAAATGGACTCATCTGCTCGGTGATGAGGTAGGGTATTTTGTATTTTTGAGCAAGTTGGTCAGCAATCAGCCCTGCTTGATGGCAGACTTGCGCATGAATGAGGTCTATTTTGCCTACTTTGGTCTGAAATGCAAGAAAGTTTCGCTCATTGGCAAGCACAATATTTTTAAAATTTCCCCAGAAGATGCGTTCAGACCATATCAGCGTAGGGCTTTCCATTTCGTATAGGTTTTTTTTTTGCGTTCGGAAACGTGTAGTGTGGGCAGCCCTAGACTTAAACTTTTGTATTTTTTTTAGGCTTTTCAGTGGTTGGCTTGCCCATAGCAGGCAGTCTTCTCTATTTCTCCCCCAAAGGCTAATCCCAACCCCTACATCAGGATACTGCTCGGCAAGGGCGAGGGCTTGTTCTTTGATAAAGATACCCTGTATGGGGTAATCTTGGCTAGGATACCAAGAGGGAATCATAAAAATATTCACTGTATTTTTGAGTTATGCCTTAGTTTTATATGATTTAGGTTCAAACATAAAAAAACCCACCAAAAATGGCAGGTTTTAGATTTATCTATTCTGTAGTACTTAATAATGCTTTAGTTATTTATTTTTTTACGCTCACTGTCAGCACAAAAAAAGCAAAATCACCTGAAAGCTCTTGAATCTGAAAGCCCAAGGGATTATCGGAGGTAAGGGCAGCCTGCACTAAGCCGATACCTGCCCCGCGGCTTTCTTCTTCTTTGGGTGCATTGCGGAGTTGCCTTTTGTACTCTCTGAGTGCCTCGCGGTCAAGCGAATTGACAACCTCGCACTTTTCGGTAAGGAAAGGCACATCTTTTTTAAAGACCAAGTTGCCTGTAATAAGTTGATAGAACTCATCTTGCTGAATGATGACCAGTGTGCCTACCTTGTCGTGGTTATCGCCAAAGTGGTTTTCTTCTTTGGAGTAAAAAAGTACATTTTGGGCAAGTTCCATAAAGATGGCAAATACTTTTTTACCTGTTTTAGAATCTTCTTTTTGTAATTTGTTACGAATATCGCGGCTAAACTCTGAGAGAAGTATGTCGGTAAGGGGTCCTTTGTATGAGAGTAAGATATTGTCGTTGCTAATCTGAGTATGGTACTCAAAAAAATTAAATTCTTTGATGGGTTGTTTCTCCATTACAAGCGTATTAATTGGGTTTGAACAATGTTTGTATTATCAAAAAACATTCCTTTTTCTGCTTTACTTTTGAAAATGTATTTATCGGCCAGTAAGCATACTTTGCTACTTGCTAAGTTTTTTGAGTTAAATTTCAGTAAACTAGACGTAAAAAATGCACTAATGTCTGTATCAAACCCCAAAATAAAGTATTTTTTTTACATTTTTCCTCTTTTTGCACTCTATTTACAGCAGCAGGCCTGTTGCTGTGGCATATTACTCACCTTTGATTCTTGGCAATATTTATCAGCGGCGCAATGTTTTATTGCAAATGAGCCACTCAAAATGGCAGATGGTGATCCATTTATAGCATATCCTGCTTTATTTCCATTTGTTTTGTCTTTTTTTGGGAAAAACCCACTGCCTTTGCTGCCTACTTTTTGGGGTATTTTGTATTTTTTTAATCTTAGTCTCTGGATTTATTTAGGTCAATGTTATCTCAAAGACAAGTTAATGCATCTTTGCTTTTGTGCTTGCCTTTGCCTAAGTACTCCTCTTTTGCTAGTGCATAGCTTTCTATGGTCGGAGACGTTATTTATCAGTTTTTTATCATTGCTATTTTTATATTATCACTTCAATCCAAAAAATTTTGTAGCTATTGATTTTTTGGTTGTTTTGATAGGTATTGTCATTTTGGTAGCACAGCGCAATGCTGGCGTATGGTGGGGCATTGGCATTTTACTTTGGTTGGTATTTTTAAAAAAACACATCTCTATTTTTAGCATCTTTGCATTGTGCTTAGGCATTGTATTTTTGCTTTCTTGGGGCTTTTACCTTCAAAGTTTGAATCCAACTAGCTTCAAGCACGCTTCTATCTTGGGTTTTATTTATGAGGCAAGCAACAATGTGCTAATTTGTAGCCGACATCTCTCCTCTTGGCTGATACCTCGTGCTACGCCTGCCTTTGTTGCTACAGGTTTGGGTATATTACTTTTTGTTTTTCTACTTTTTGTAGTGCTAAGTTACCAAAATGTCATACCCAAATTTATCTATTTGCTATTATTTTGCAACGGCGTTTATCTTGTAGGTTTGCTGATTTTGAGAACTTCGGCACTGCATCATTCAGATTTAGAACGATTTATGGCAGTGATGCAGCCTAGTTTTTGGTTAGTATTTTTCTACTTGATAGCACAGCAATTAAAAGCGAATCCAAAACTGAAAGGATATTTCCAAGTATATTTATTTTATTTTTTGATGGTAGTTAGCATTGCGTATCAATCTGGTAGGCTTATCAAAAACACTTACTTCTTGAAAGAAAATCAATGTAAAACCCTCTCAGCAACACTAAGTCCTCGGTCGGTAGCATTTTATGACATTTGCCAATTAGGGAAATTGTAAATTATGAGTTGTGAAATGTATTTTTTTAAAGTTTCCATTATCAGCAACTTATAAATAAGAGATTGGCGTTAGTCATTGATTAAAGTGTATATGCTTTGCTGATTCTTTCACTCCATAACCCCTGAGTTACAACCTAGATGCTATGGAGTGAAAGATGGCTGTTTTTTCTTAAAATAATCTTGAAAAAATCATGAAAATAATCCTCAAATCAGTTAAAAAGAGTATACACACTTAACTGTTGGACTACCAGATTGGTTGTCGGAAGCTACTTTATTTAAACTAGGCAATAGTCATCTTGACGACAAAAAAAAGACTTCTATGGTTGTTATTTGTAAAAGAAAGACCTAGATTGGTCTAAATCAAAAACTCCTAACTACAATATAAAACCAATGGAAGCCTCTTCAAATTTACACCAACAGATTGTCATCATTGGCAATGGCATCTCAGGCATCACCACGGCTAGGCACGTCCGCAAACTCAGCCAACACCGTATTACAGTCATCTCAGGAGAAACCGAGCATTTCTTCTCACGTACTGCCTTGATGTATATTTTTATGGGGCACATGGAGTACAGACACACCAAGCCCTACGAAGACCATTTCTGGGCAAAAAATCGAATAGAACTCAAAAAAGCCTGGGTCAAATCAATAGATTTCAATGCCAAAATCCTGCATTTTGAAAATGGCGAAACAATGACTTATGATAAATTGGTACTTGCCACAGGCTCAAAATCCAATAAATTTGGCTGGAAAGGGCAAGACCTCGAGGGCGTGCAGGGGCTTTATAGCTACCAAGATTTAGAACTAATGGAAAAATATGCCCCTACTACGCAGCGAGCCGTCATTGTGGGAGGAGGGCTGATAGGCGTAGAAATGGCTGAAATGCTGCTTTCACGCAAAATTCCAATTACTTTTCTAGTCCGAGAAGATAGGTTTTGGGGCAATGTACTACCCAGAGAAGAGGGTGCGTTGGTAAGCCGACACCTCGAAGAACACTATGTTGATTTACGCTTTGAAACCGAACTGAAAGAAGTCCTTGCAGATGAAAAAGGACGTGCTAGGGCAGTCATCACCAGCAAAGGAGAAGAAATCTCTTGCCAAATGGTAGGGCTTACGGCAGGAGTCAGCCCCAACATAGATTTTTTGAAGAATACTGCATTAGCCCTCAACAAAGGAATTTTGGTCAATGAATTTCTGGAAACAAACCTTCCTGATGTGTATGCCCTTGGCGACTGTGCCGAGCAGCAAAACCCTGCACCCAACCGCCGCCCTATAGAGCAAGTCTGGTACACAGGGCGTATGATGGGTGAAACCCTTGCCAAGACACTCTGTGGCAACAAAACGGCTTATACGCCTGGTATTTGGTTTAACTCTGCCAAATTTTTTGACATAGAATACCAAACCTACGGCAATGTAGGGGCTGAACTTCAAGCCCACGAAAAAACCTTCTATTGGGAAGCTGCCAATGGAAAAATCTGTCTGCGTATCAACTACCACCAAGACACCGAAGCAGTGCTGGGTATGAATGTTTTTGGCATCAGGCAGCGACACCAAGTCTGGGATAAATGGATAAAAGAAGCAAAAAAGATTGATTTTGTGCTAGAAAACTTGCCCTTGGCTAATTTTGACCCTGAGTTCTTTAAGCAATACGAAAAAGAAATCATCACAAAATACAACCAAGAAAACCACAAAAACCTACAAATCAAATCAAAAAAAGGACTTTTTAACCTCATAAAATCATATGCAACGCATTAAAATATTCGGATTAATACTGTTCATTCTGAGCTTTGCAGTATTTTTAGTCGCTTTGAGCCTTAGCCAATTCAAAATCACAAAAAAGGTACTCACTCAAACCATCAGTGATGCCAGTAAAAGAGCCGCTTTTCAATTGGCAGCAGGTAAAAGTATAGGCAAAAGCTACGCTTCTCAATTTGCTTTTGTGGTAGATGTCAAAGCAATACGCAAAAAAGCAAATCAACAAATCCAAGAAAAATATACTATCACTGAGGAGGAAACCAAGGCAATCATTGCCAAAAATCCTGCTAAAACCTATCAATTGGCAAGCCTTGAGAGTATTTTTTCAAGTAATGACCCCATACAAGCCCAAAAACTACAAAGCCTTAAAGATTATACAAATTGGCTAGAAGGGCGTGAAGTCAGCAGTCCCGAAGAACTCCAAAATAACCTTAAAAATGCCATTCAGGGCATCAACAGCAGCATTGCCAATCAAAAAGGTTTTCCTGATTATGATACCAAAAACTTCCTTTTTCAAATCACCAAAAATGCAAGCACAGGTTTTTTGGTCAATCAGCAGCTATTTTTATTGATTTTTATCTTTCTGGGCGGAGCAGTAGGCGCATTGCTCTACATTTATCCTCAAGGCTTTGAAGGAACGGCAGGCATTAAAAATAACCGTATTTTTCAGAGTGGCATTACCAATAGAGGGGCTATTGGCATCAGTGTAGGTGTGTTTTTGATCGGTTTTTATGTACTATTGTATTTTTTTCCTTACTACATCACCAATTGGGTGATATTGGTCGATCCATTGAGCTATGCCCTCAATGGTGGGGCAGCCAGTCAATGGTTTTTGTATGGCACACTTTACACCCTTGCGATTTTGGTGATGGGCATACGCATGACGATGAAATACCGACATAGCCCCTACCAAATCTGGCGCACAGGTTCGGTAATGTTTTTTCAGACTTCCTTTGCTTTTATCATTCCGCAAGTCTTGGCGGTGTTGCATTTGCCTTATATGGATTTTAAAAATATTTGGCCTCTAGACTATGACCTTTTTACGCCAGGCAGGATAGAAGGCTACACACAGGCAGGATTGATAGGCTACACCATGCTTTTTTGGGGTGTATTCCTGACCATTGTGGGCGTGCCATTGATGGTTTACTTCTTTGGAAAACGCTGGTACTGCTCGTGGGTTTGTGGCTGCGGAGGCTTGGCAGAAACCCTTGGCGACCCCTACCGACAGCTTTCTGATAAATCGCTCAAGGCTTGGCAGATAGAGCGTTACCTGATTCATGGCGTGCTGGTTTTTGCCGTAGTGATGACAGGCTTGATGCTTTATACTTTTTTTACTACGAGTTCGCAGGTATTGGGCTTGCAGACTTACGCTGTCAAGGAGTGGTACGGCTTTTTGATTTCGTCTATTTTTGCGGGCGTAGTAGGCACAGGCTTTTATCCTTTTATGGGCAATAGAGTTTGGTGCAGGTTTGGCTGTCCTTTAGCAGCTTACTTGGGTCTTGTGCAGCGTTTTCAATCACGCTTCCGCATCACTACCAATGGCGGTCAGTGCATTTCTTGTGGCAACTGCTCTACTTATTGCGAAATGGGCATAGATGTCCGTTGGTATGCACAGCGAGGACAAGACATTGTGCGTTCTTCGTGTGTGGGCTGTGGCGTATGTTCTTCGGTTTGTCCTCGGGGTGTATTGAACCTAGAAAATGGCCCTACGAAAGACCGCATCAACGACAATCCTATTTTGATAGGCAATGACGGGGTGAAGGTAGCCAATTGAGCTAAACCAATAACAAGTAAGTCTATGCCCAAAATTAGTTTATATTAAAACCTGACAGGTTTTTTTGCAAAAATCTGATAGTCAGCATATTAAATCTGTCAGGTTTCTATCAAATAATTAATTGCAGGTACTTAGCCAAGAAAACGGGCGTACTAATAAACGGAATAAAGAAAAGCATTTTTGTTCTTATCTTTTTCATCACAAAAAAATGTGTCGAGTGCTTGCCTTACCTTCATCTTAAAATTTCTGATTAAATTTTGCTTGGCATAGTAATGTTGCGCCTCTCGGCTAATAGCTAGTTTTTCTTGAGTTTTGGTATTGTAGCGGTCAGTTATGATGCGTTTGCCATCAAAGCGTGCGCGTTCTTCTATCTTGGTTGTTTCTTTGGTAGTTTGGGTAGGGGGTTGAAAATTGGGCGTATTTTGTGCTTCAATTTGCATACTGCCCAAGTAGAGTGCCTTCTGAAAGTCAAAGAGGTGGTAATTAGCCCTCAGCGTGCCTCCACCATATTCATTGATGGGGGGAATATGTGCGCCAACCTCAAGAACAAAGAGATACTTTAATTCAAAAAAAAGCTGTATATTGTAAAGGTCTGCGTTCATTGCCTTTTGTACTGAGGCAAAGGGCGTATCCTTAAAACTAGCTGATAGTGGTCTGTAAGATTGGTCTTGGACAGCCCAAAAAGTATTGATAAGCCTATTTCCATCAACATTTACAAGCTCGTATAAATTATTGTCTGTTTTTGCTTGCTCTAGCTGATTTTTACTTACCAAAAGAGCCATATTTGGAGATTGAAAAAAGCAACTATCTCTATACATCCCCGAGCAGGTAGGAAAACGAACAGGAATTTTTTCATTCAAACGCAATGCCTGAGGTTTTTGTGCTGCAAGCTGTGTGCGTATTATAGAGAGTCTTTCTTCGGTCTTTTTAAGTTTTGCTTGATGAATTTGTGAATAATTATCAAGCATACTAAGCAAAACAGAGTCTTTTTGGGCTTGCGTAAGTGGTTTTTGGAGGTTTAGTTCACAGCGACAAAACAAAAATACTAAGCCCATCAAACATACAACCAGCACAAGTTTGCTACTATCATAAATCTTTGTGTTCATAAGAATTTTATACGTATTTGAAATTCTGACGATTGTCTGACAATTTTTGCGATAAATCTGTAATGGCGGGCTTTAGCCTGCCGTCCTATCCATTCAAACAGACCAAAGTCTTTTTTACAGTACTGCTTCCACAAAAATTGTCAGAGAACCATTTTGACTTCATAAGTTGTATAAAAATAACTATTTTGCCTAGTAAGATGATGAGTTAGATGAAAAACAAATAACTGTCTCAAACCTACAAAAGCCTTTGAGCAGGGCTTCAAAGGCTTTTACATTTAGGAATAATGAATAAAAAAAACAGCGATAACCTTCGCTATCAAGTTTTTTGTTTACCTTCCAAGCACCTCATCTATTAATCCGTAGGCTTTGGCTTCGGGGGCGGTCATCCAGTAGTCGCGGTCAGAGTCTTTAGAGATTTCATCTACGGTTTTACCCGCATGGTGTGCCAATATTTCATAGAGCTCATCTCTGAGGGAGAGAATTTGCTTTGTAGTAATCTCAATATCAGAGGCTTGCCCACCTGCACCGCCCATGGGCTGGTGTATCATGATGCGTGCGTGTTTGAGGGCAGAGCGTTTGTATTTGCTACCTCCTGCCAGAAGAATAGCACCCATCGAGGCTGCCAAGCCTGTGCAGATAGTTACTACATCGGGCTTGATGTATTGCATTGTATCATAGATGCCCATACCTGCATATACCGACCCACCAGGGCTATTAAGATAAAGCAACACATCTTTTTTGGCATCAAGAGATTCTAGGAAAAGCAATTGTGCCACCACAATATTAGATACTTGGTCATTGATACCTTGTCCAAGGAAGATAATTCTATCCATCATAAGCCTCGAGAACACATCCATCTGGGCTACATTCATAGGGCGTTCTTCTATGATGTAGGGGGTAAGGTTGGTAACTTGGTCTATGTATTGGTCTATGGCAGTATTGCTAACATTGGGCAGAGACTTAGCAAATTTGCTAAACTCACTTGCTTGGTGTGCTTTGAGGTCTGCGGCATCAAATTGGCTAGTGAGGGCGTATTTGTTGAATGTTTCTTTTTTCATGACATCTAAGCATTTATTTTATGTTGTATTAATGAGGCGTAAATATATAAAAAAAGCCCTAAAACAAGGGCTTTCAAAGTGTGAAACAAGAAGATTTGTCAAATGTTTTTAACGATTTCTAAGTATTCATCAAGTGAAACCTCTTTTTCTTCTTTTTGTGCTTTGCTTACTATCCTTTCAAGTATTTTATTACTACTTACTTGGTTGTAAATTTTTTGATAGTTTGCACCGTCATCACTGCCCAAATAATTTTGCACAAGTGATTCTAATTCCTTAGATATTTTACCATCTTTGGGTTCGTTGTAGGGAATACTGTATTGATTAAAAATACTTCTGGCAGCTTCATTTTTTATATCATCAACTGTTATCCAAGGAGTGGCATCTTCTTCTAGCTTTAGCTGCTCAATTGATTCATTGCTTACTTTTTCTACAATCAAATTCCACTTTACATAAGTTGCATAATTGGGGTATTGTAGTTCTACTTCTGCTGTATCATAATTTCCTTGATTGTGTTTCATCAGCCATTCTTTCAAAAACTCATCTGGAAGTGATATGCCTGCCTGCTCAATAAGCATTTTTTTAGCTTGCTGCTCCATCAGCTTTGTTGTCTCTTCGGTATAAAATTCTGACAAGTTTTTTCTTATAAGATTGCGAAGATTCTCTTCTGTTTTTTCTTCTTCTTGAGGCAGTATTTTCTCGAGGAAGGAATCATCTATATCAGAGGGTACAGTTCTACTTACTTGTTTAATAGTAAATTTTATATCACCTTTTTGCAGTGTTTCCCACTCTTCGGGGCTGAGTTGTGTGTTTAAATTTTCTTTGATGGCTTCTCCAAAAACTTCATTAAGTGGAAGACTTACGGTCTCATCTTTTTTTAAGCCTTTCATTTTTGGCTTCCACTCGTCTTGTACTGTTTCTAAGACAAAACTTGCGGTATGCATATCTTCTATTTCGTCTTCACCATCATCTTGCTCTTCAAACTCTTCTAACAGACTTACAGAGGGTTTTTCGTGGGTGTCGGTTACTTCCTCTACGCTTGGTTTTTCTTCTTCGTTTTGTGCTTGAGCTTCAGTGAGGGCAGCATCGGGAGTATTAAAATGAAGTTTTATCAACACTACATCATCGTCTTCTTCTATACTTTCTGCATTTTCGTCTGTTCCAAAGCGCATACGGTAATCCAGTATCATCTTATCTACCTCTGCTTCATCTAATTTAATGGTATAGTGTGTGAGTTGAAGGGCATTCATATCAATCTCAAAATCAGACGCAATGCCAAGCTCAAAAGCAAACACCAGCGTACTAGGATTATCCCAGTTGTTGCTTTCTTCTATTTCGGCAATGGGTTTGGGTTCACCTACTACCATAATTTTGTTAGAAAGAATGAAGTCAGAAATGGTTTTAGCAATTACTTTGTTTACCTCTTCTACGAGGATGCTTTTGCCATACATTCTTTGCACAACTGCTTTGGGTACTTTTCCAGGTCTGAAGCCTTTTAATTGTATTTGCTTACTATATTCTTTTAATTTTTTATCAACTTCTGCTTGATAGTCATCTTTTTCAAGGTTGATATTTAAGATGGCTTTTGTGGTGGATTGTCTGTCTAAGGCGATATTCAAAGCTTGAATAGTTTTAAGATTGATAAATAAACTTTATTCTAATGGTTTTTTTCAAAAAGGAGGTTTTCTTTCTCTAAATTTACTTTTTTTTAGTACACTTTCTAAAATTTGCCACAAAGGTATTTACAATTTTGATTTTGTATGCAAATTGGTTTAAAAATGTTTGTATTGAACAATAAAAAGTAATTACATTGGATAAACTTAACCATTAAAACAAACCCTCAATCTGAATGAACAGTTGAGGGTTTTGAAGTAGTGCGGATGAAGGGACTCGAACCCCCAAGCCTTGCGGCGCTAGATCCTAAGTCTAGTGCGGTTACCAATTTCGCCACATCCGCTTATTTGAGTGTGCAAATGTAGGAAGTTTTTTTTTATTCACAAAAAAAACATGCTTTTTTTTAATTATTCTCTCTCCCAATTCCCTATCATCTTCAAAAGTTCATCATCTGATGCTGTACAAGCAGCTTATTTTGTTCTCGAGATGATTTTAGGTCTGTTCTGCTACTGCATTTGGGCAGTCTTGGGCACGGCAAGATCATCTTGCAAGAGCAGGGCTTTTCGGGCAGCAAAAAGCCACACAAAACATACCAACAACACCACTGCAAAAATACCATTGACCAAGAAATATTGAGCCAAGGGCCGCGTAAGGTAAGCCAAGAAGACAAATGATACGCTTAATCGCAGAAAATCAGCATAAAAAACCCAAGCTTTGCGCTCAAAGAGTGCCCCATTGTGGAGTACTGCCCACATAATAAAGCCAGCCGCTGTCAGTTTCTCCCAAACGGCTAAGCTGCCATACTGCGTCATAAAAGCCAACACTCCTGCCGTAATGAGTAAATACTGAAAGAAAGCATACATATTAACAATGAAGGGCGTTTGAATATCAAATTTCTGATAAGTAGCTCGGCTTACCTGAGGTATCTCCAACATTCCGCCTTGGACAGCAGGTCGCCAGCCAGGTTTGTAAAAAATCACCTTTAGTTTATCAACATAACTCGGAGTAGCTTTTAATTGCTCATAGATAGTTTCAAAATTTGAAAAGTTCGCCCAGATAGGATTCCAACTATTGAGCGGTTTGGTAACGCCATAGACGGGGCGTTCTTCTTCCCATTTGAAAGTACCAAAAAGCATATCCCAGACAATAAATACGCCTGCATAGTTTTTGTCAATGTATTTGGGGTTACGCCCATGATGCACACGATGGTGTGAGGGAGTATTCAAAACATATTCAAAAACACCCATTTTATTGACTAACTCGGTATGAATCCAAAATTGGTAGGTGAGATTAATAGCACTTACCCATGCCAGCATATAAGTATCAAAGCCCATCAATGCCAAAGGTATATATACCCAAAAAGTAAATAAAGACTGTAGCCAACTCTGCCTCAGTGCTACTGAAAGGTTATATTCTTCGCTTTGATGGTGTACAATATGCCCGCTCCAAAGTAAATTTACTTCGTGGCTCACACGATGCGCCCAGTAGTAGCACAAGTCATACAAAATGAAAAGTATGACATAACTCCAAATTGAAGCCTCAATGTGAAAAAAAGCAAAGTTATGATAGACTATCTCATAAAAACCGAGCTTAACCACAATGCCAAAGACTTGCTGGCTCGAGCCAGCATTCAGATTGGTGATGGAGTCATTGAGACGATACAAGCCCGTCTTGCGTACATTGTCTATCAATAATTCTATGCCTATCAAGAAAAAAAATAGTGGTACAGAAAAAATAATTGGGTTCAAATCCATATCTGTAGAGTCATTTTAATACAAATCAATCATTATTACCGTGTTGTCATCACAAAATTATAAAAAAATAATTATTTTGACAATAGTCCGCTAAATTTTTGGATAACAAATAAGAAAAAAAGCGTGTTA
>CAYZQI010000016.1:43055-48816 GCA_964480455.1 uncultured Cytophagaceae bacterium | reverse complement strand
TCCTTCGGCCAAGCTATTGTATAAAGTTTTTAAGACTTGCTTTTTAAGTGCCTTATCAAAATAAATCAGTACATTTCTGTATAAAATTAGCTGGTAAGTCTGTGGCATACTGCCTTGTGTAAGGTTGTGGTATGCTACTGCTAAGAGCTGTTTGGGAAATACTCTAAAACTGAAATTTTTTGATTCTTTGACAATTTTTGTGATTGTGTGCGATAAGATGAGCTAAATACTGTTCAGAACATAAATGCCAGCGGACTGGAAGTCCGCTGCTACAGATTTTCACAAAAATTGTCGGACAATCTAATTTATAGGAGTCATTCAGTTTTAATTATTTGATTGTGAGTGTTTAGATAAGCTAACCTTTCAGGGAAATACGAACAACAACCTCTTATATTTTATATGTAAAATACCGATAATCAATCAATTGATTTATCCAGTAATTGGCAATTACTTCAACTTATCAAAAAGCCACATAAACTCTAGCCGAATTTCTAGCTCTTTGCTCACTAGCTCGAGATAAAACCAATTTTGTCTATTAGGCAACGCCGCCTCGTGGCTGAGTGTGTAGAGTAAATCGGGTGCAAGTCAAATTGACTTCCTTATGCTCTCTCTTGAGGAGAGGGAAGGGGTGAGGTGGCTAAAAGGGAAAATTTGACTTACACCCATCTGCTGCATTAGGTCTTTGTAGAAGGCGGTACCTTCATCTTTGCTAAATTTTAGTTTTTGCATAATATTATTCAGTTTTTGAGCAATGGGCTTGTCTGTTCCTATCTTATGAATCAGGACTATCCTTTCCAAAAATATAACTTAAATTTGGATTTGAACCATCATCTTCATCTGGAAATACTATAATCAACCTCACGCTCCAGTAAAAAGACACAAAACACAGAGAAGACCGTATAATGCTGTTTCAGATATTATTACGCTTTAGGTTTTCATCTACTTCTTTGATAAGCTCATAAAAAGAGTATTCATCAAGTTTTCGGGTATTGATGGTTATGAGATAGCTTTCAATTTTTTGATGGGTAAGCCATTGAAGGAGGTCGTTTGCTTGGCCAAGGTCTCCTTCAATTTTTTCAATTTTATAATCTTCATCTTGGTTTTCAGCCATAAACACGAGGCAGGGCTTGCCTGCTGAGAGTGTTTGAATATCTTTTTTGAAGTGGTAAATGCCCTGTATATCGAGGGCTGTGTTTTTGAGTGCTCTTTTGGAGGTGGGCAGTTCAAAATCTTGATGATAATGTTCATTTATCAAGAAAGAAGTATCAAAAGCCTTATTAAGCGAATTGCTTTGAAATAGCTCATTAGAAATGAGGTTTGACTGGTGCAACTCACTAATGGCATAGCTAAAATAACCAATGCCTTTTTGGGCAAAAGCCTCAGGACAAATGATGGTAGCTTTGGCTTCGGGTACAGCCCTCTGCACACCATAAGTAGTGAGCGTACCATAGCCGAAATATTCTACAAGGTTCAAATCTCCATATTTTTCATTGGCATCAGATTGAACCGAGCGCAATCTGAACCCTGGGCGAGTTTCTAAGATTTTGAATAAGTTATTTTGATGAATGTAAAGCGCATTCTGCAACGTGAACATAGTGCGAGGGCGTTCATAAACTTTGATACCCAATATGGGATTATATTTCGGGCGAAATGCCTCCTCCAAGATAATGTGCTGTGAGGCTACTTTTTTAACCTCTAGTACTTCCAAAAAACCCGAAGCAATAATACCCGTAGGAATCACCACAATCGCAATGTTGAGAAAGCCTAAAATACCCGCTACAAATCTTCCTATGGGTGTAGTAGGCATAAAACCCGATTCAATATAGCCTGCCAAATCGCCCACAAACATAGAAAAACACCATACCATAGAAGCCCAAATGTCAGTAAATTGTGTGAGCTCTGCTGCCTCAAGAACTACATCTTCAGATTGTGCTAAAAGATTAGGATTGGCTTTGTTAAAACCAAACTCAAATTTGTTTTCCGCCTCATAAAGCAGTACTGATAGAAAAACAGTGGTTATCAGAATAATGATGGCTGTCTTAAATAAAATATCCTTTTTGATGAGTATAGCTCTTAGCACAAGCTCGACAGAATCATCATGCCTAAATACTTTGAATACACGCAACAACCTAAGGGTAAGAAAATAATCGTGATGCTGTGAGCCGATTGCAAACAAGACCGCAGGCAATATTGCCATAAAGTCTATCAAGATATAAAAAATGAACATAAAACGCTCCCAGCCCGTCTTACAGTGTGCATACAGCTCCTTGATGACTGAAAGACGGAGCATTAGTTCAATCACAAAAATTGTCATGGCAATATCTTCAAAGATGAGCAAGGTATTGAGCAGTGTTAGATTCTGTTTTATGGTGAGGATGGTTTCTAATATCACCCCAAAGCTACTCAATAAAATCAGTAGATAAATCCCTTTATCGATGCGTTTGTGCCAAAGTGGGCTATCTTCTTTCAACTCAAAAAGTGAGATAAGTTCTTGTCTAAATTTATTCATTGCTTACTTATCTTTGGTTAGTTTGTTTATGTTCATTTCTTCTTTGTGGGTATTGGTTTCAAATCTCACAAACACAAACGAAATTTTACCCCTACCTTATCTATTTCTTCAAATCACTTTTTTCAGCATTGGTAGCCCTATGCGCGAATCAGCTTGGGTTTCTTGCAGGAGGGCAAGTGCAAGCACTTCGTGGGCATACTCTACATAGTGTATTGTGAGGTTTTTGAGGTAGTCTTCTTTGATTTCACTAATGTCTTTTCGGTTTTTGGTACATAAAATAATCTCTTGAATACCTGTACGCTTGGCAGCCAATATTTTTTCTTTGATGCCTCCTACGGGTAGCACACGCCCGCGTAGGGTAATCTCACCTGTCATAGCTAGGCGGTCTTTTACTTTGCGTTGCGTAAAAATAGAAGCCAAAGAGGTCAGCAAAGCAATGCCTGCTGAGGGGCCGTCTTTGGGTACTGCTCCTGAGGGTACGTGTATGTGGAGGTCATATTGATTAAAAACCTCTTCATCTATCTCCAAGTCGGGAGCAATGGACTTGAGATAAGAGAATGCAGTAGAAGCAGACTCTTTCATCACTTCGCCTAGGTGTCCTGAGAGGGTTAGTTTTCCTTTTCCTTTGCTGAGGCTAGCTTCTATGAAAAGGATTTCGCCTCCTACTGGAGTCCAGGCCAATCCAATCACAACACCAGGCATTTCTATATTTTGATATTGTTCTGTATCAAATCGCTCGGGGCCTAGTAATTGCAAGACTACCTCAGCATTGACATTGACCTTGTAGGGTTCGGAGAGTGCAATAGACTTGGCTACTTTCCGGGCGATAGTGCCTATTTCACGCTTGAGGTTTCGTACACCTGACTCTCGGGTATAGCCATCAATAATCTTTGAAATGGCTTTGGTGTCAAACTTTATCTCCCTTGCTTTCAAGCCGTGTGCTTGTCGCTGCTCGGGGATAAGGTGCCTTTTGGCAATTTCTATTTTTTCTTCAAGCGTATAGCCATTGATTTCTATGATTTCCATTCTGTCGCGCAGGGCTGGGTGAATGGTGTCCAATGAATTGGCAGTAGCCACAAAAAGCACATTAGAGAGGTCGTAAGCTACTTCCAGGTAATTGTCTATAAAGCTATGGTTTTGCTCTGGGTCTAGCACTTCAAGTAGGGCAGAGGCAGGGTCGCCACGCATATTTGAGGATACCTTGTCTATTTCATCAAGGATAAAGACGGGGTTAGAAGACTGTACTTTTTTGATATTTTGAATAATCTTGCCGGGCATTGCCCCTACATAAGTACGGCGATGCCCTCTTATTTCGGCTTCGTCGTGCAATCCTCCGAGTGCTACACGCACATATTGCCGGTTGAGCGATTTGGCGATAGACTTACCGAGCGAGGTTTTACCTACCCCTGGAGGGCCATAAAGACATAAGATAGGGCTTTTCATATCTTTTTTGAGTTTCAGTACTGCCAGGTACTCTAAGATACGCTCTTTTACTTTTTCTAGTCCGTAGTGGTCTTTGTCTAAGATGCTTTGTGCTTTTTGGAGTTCTAGTGAGTCTTCGGTAAACTCACCCCAGGGCAAGTCTATCATGAGTTCTAGGTAGTTCATCGCTACGGGATACTCTGCAGCGGCAGGATTCATTCTTCTTACCTTTTCTAATTCTTTGAAGAAATGGTTGCTCGCTTCGGTAGTCCACTTTTTTTGCAGTGCTCTTGCCCTGAAATTATCCATTTCCATTTCAGTACTTTCATAGCCCAGCTCATCTTGTAGCACTTTGATTTGTTGCCGCAGATAGTAGTCGCGCTGCTGTTGGTCTATGTCAGAATGTACCTTGCTCTGGATTTCGTTTTTTAGCTCCAAGAGTTGTATATCTTTATGCATAAACTCTAAGAGCATAGTAGCACGAGTAAGCCCGTCTTGTGCTTCGAGGAGTTTTTGTTTTTCGGCTACTTCGGCGTTGATGTTAGAAGACAAGAAGTGAGTGAGAAACGAGGCACTGTCTATGTTATCCAATGCGATTTGTGCTTCTTGGGGTATCTCAGGGTTGAGTTCTAAGATGCGTGAGGCCGCTTCTTTGAGCGAGGCAATAAGTGCTTTTGCCTCCTTTTTGCCTGCGGGCGGGAAATTTTCTGAGAGTGTATGCACACGGGCAGAGATATAAGGTTCTTCTTCTATAAATTCATCTACCTCGAAGCGTAATTTACCTTGAATAATAATGGTTGTGTTACCATCAGGCAATACCAGCATTTTCAAGATATGTGCTACAGTACCAATTTTATAGAGGTCTTCTGTAGAGGGTTCTTCTATCAGGCCGTTGCCTTGGGCGAGTACGCCTATGATACGGTCGCCTTTATAGGCTTTTTTGATGAGGCGAATAGATTTTTTGCGTGTAACAGTTACAGGAATGACTACACCTGGAAATAATACAGTATTTTTCACGGGTAGAATCATCAGCTCCTTGAGGTTGAGCAGGCTGTCTTGTACCTTGTCATCTTCATCGTCTGGATTGAGTAGAGGGATGGTTTCTAGGGCGTTGTCCTCTTCAATATCAGCAAAAATGGCAGGGGTAATAAAATCTCGGATAATATTTTTCATAGTTAAAGGGCACGTTGTCCCGTCATTTTGGCACAAATTTAGTAATTTATTAATGTATCTCTACCTTAAAATGTTTTTTTGATAAAGTGTTCTTCTTTTCACAAGCCTTGTGCCAAGTCATTGAACCTTGTTGGTATCAGAAAAATAGACAGTTGATGTACGCTAAATCAAGCAAATTCAAAATACATTAAAATTGTTGATAATCAAGTATTTGTTCTAGCTCACGATTTACAATCAATAAATATTTATTTTTGATTGATTGTAGATTAGTATAGAAATCTGTATTGCTGGCTTTTAATTTGCCGACACTTCTGGTACTATTACAGAAAGAGGGTCAAGAAAGCGTTTATCTTATAACCAATAAGTCGATTTTTGTGTAAATTTTCTGAAATACAATGTCGTAATCGTTTCTTTCTTTCAAAAGAAACAAAACGCGTGATTTATCACCTTAATTCTAAAGTTCTTCCTGTTGTCGTGTTGTCATTCAAGCTGCAAAGGCTTTCAGATTTTAACAATCAATGCAATGAGAAATTATCGGTGGAAGTAATAGGCAAAGGTGCAAGACTTTAACAGAATAAAATTTACTTATTATGGCATTTTTCATTGAAATTTGCGTTAAATTTT
Organism: uncultured Cytophagaceae bacterium; assembly: GCA_964480455.1. GTDB lineage: Bacteria > Bacteroidota > Bacteroidia > Cytophagales > Microscillaceae > JAABSX01. The sequence goes on along the minus strand of CAYZQI010000016.1, from coordinate 43,088 downwards.
CAAAAGTTTAAAACCACATGAAATATTATATAC
>CAYZQI010000016.1:0-43045 GCA_964480455.1 uncultured Cytophagaceae bacterium | reverse complement strand
ATACGACTTATTGCGTTGGCTTTGTGGGTTTATCAAATGATAAGTCAAGTACCAAGCTTTGCACAAATTCCTGCTCCTCCTGAGGTAACTTACCTGAATACCTTTGGAAGAGAAGATGGAAGACCGCTCTTCTTCCCACGCATCAATGATTACTTATATTACAAGGACGAAAAAAAACTCCAAGAAATAGATAAACTCGCTGCCAAAGAAGATTGGGAAGGTGTCTATGCTATGCTTCACAACTACGTTATGAATTTTGGTACACAAAATTTTTATAAAGATAATTACATGATTTGGCGACTTGGTAAACTTGCCGAAGAACTAAAATACCTCAACAAAGCCCGACAACTCTACCAACTTGTACTCAAGCACCACCGATACGGCAAAGACAAAGAATATAGACTTTATTATGATAGCCTCACACGCAACGACAAAGATTATTTCTTGCCCGTAGAGTATTACTATACTATGAGCAATGCAGGTTTTAATATCGACACGCTTCAAATCCCAGAGAGCGTCTATACTGCCCTCGGTGATTCGGTCAATGAACGCTATCATAACGACTATGGTCCAGCCCTCAGTGGCAATGATATTATTTTGCTGTTTACCTCCCAAAGAAAACAACGCCTAGATGGTATGCGTTATGTTTCTGACGAAGGGCTATACTATGCCCGCAAAGCAGACAGTACTTTCATACGACAAACCGCTGAAGGCTCGCAAATTGATACCCTCCCTTGGACACAAGCAAAGCCTTTCATTGGCTTGAATACAGACCAATTCAACGAAGGCTCGCCTTGTATTAGCAAAGATGGCAACACCATCTATTTTGCAAGGTGTGGCAGTCCTGATGGTCTGGGCAACTGCGATTTATATGTCTCAAGAAAAAAACCAGACGGCACCTGGACAAGTGGCACTAACCTAGGCTTAAACCTCAACACCATTGCCTGGGATTCACAACCCGCACTCTCGCATACCGAAGACACCCTCTTTTTTGCCTCTGATAGAATGGGCGGCTTTGGAGGGTCGGATATTTATTTTACTTACAAAGTAAAAGATGAATATGGCGACAAATACAGATTGGTAGAACTAGAAAATAACTACATAGATACACTCTGGAACTGGGCACCCGCCCAAAACATAGGCCCTATCATCAATACCCGCTACAATGAGGTAAGCCCATTTTATCACCCAAGATTTAACGTGCTTTATTTTAGCTCAGACGGGCAACTAATCAATTTTGGAGGATTTGACATCTACAAATCTTATAGAGATGGACTGATGTGGCGCGAACCTAAAAATACTGGGCCACTCATCAACTACAAAACCGATGAATACTATTTTACCATAGACTCAAAGGCGCAAAACCTTTACTATGCCAAGGCAATCCCTACTAAGGTATTTGATATGCAAAAACGTGATTCAGTGCTTGTGGATATACTCAACTTGCACACCGCAGCACTTCCCATGGAAGCACAGCCACTTGCAGTAGATAAACTAGAAATTGCCATTACAGATTCGCTCACAGGAGAACCTACCAAAGGCGTTGTGGCTATCATAGACCTGGACGAGGGCGTTGAAGTTGCCCCACGCTATATCAGAGAAAACGGCACTTCAAGGTTTGACCTCATTCGTAACCGAAACTACCTCATCATCATCACAGGAGAAGATTTTTTAAGAATAGAAGAAGAGTTCTTGTTCAAGGGAGATACCACCATACAGGTACACCCCATTAAATTTGATAAATGGGTCTTTGATGCAGTAGAGTTTGATGATGGCAGTGCTGAAATCAAAGACATTATGAAGCCTGACCTTGATAAATTGGTGGATTATTTCCTTGCAGACCACCCCAACCTGGGGCTAAAAATATCAGGGCATACCGATAGCCGCGGTAATGAAGCAGATAATCTTCGGCTTTCACAAGAGCGTGCTGATGCCATCAAGCAATACATTCTGGATAGAGGACGCTTCAGCCCTAATAGAATTATAGCGGTTGGCTATGGCAGTCAGCAGCGCATAGTGCAAGAAGAAAAGACCGAAGAAGACCTCCGCAAAAATAGACGTGTAGAATTTGAGATTTTTAAACTGTCTCAATAAGCAAGAGATGGATTATGCATTATTAGGTTTTGATTAGTTGATAACCAGTGTCTTAACTAAACCAAAAGACTTCTTTAAAATTGAAACCTCATCAAGTAAGTATCAATACCCATTTCCTCTCGAGGGGATTGTTCAGACTTATGTTTGTAATGACTTTAGATTTTAATATTTTTTTCTTACCTTGTGTGAAAATTAAGTTTTAACAAAATCTACTTGCAATGAAAAAATTACTAATTCTCCCCCTACTATTGGCAGTTTTGATGAGCATGCATTTTAACCTCTCGTCAGTACCTAATCAAGATTTACTAGGCAGATGGCTCTATGAAACTCAAGATTACAAACTGATTATGGTATTTAAACAAGATGGCTCATACACAGCAGACATGAACCTCGATGATGACTTGGTAGATGTGGTAGGAAACTACCAAATCAATGATGCGCAAGAGCTAATATTGAGAGATACCTCTGGCGACAAGGCTTGTATTGGTGATGTAGGCAAATATACCTATAAAGTAGAAGACGATAAGTTGATGCTTCGTGTAGTGAGCGATGATTGCTTTGGACGAAAAAATATTATGAGCGCATTACCTTACGGCAAAAAAGTGAAATAGTATATCCACAGAAGCAACATAGAGGATTGACCGATAATTTCTATGAAAACCTGTAGCAGCGGACTTTCAGTCCGCTGAAATTTATTCTCTGAAGAATACTCGAGCTAGCTTAATTAAGCATAACCATCAGAGAACCAAAATTTTAAAGTGATTTGCTGTTACTACGCCATAAAAAAATGTCAAGGAACAGTGTATATTATCCTATTTGTTTCCAATAAACAAGAAAGACAATGAAAAAAAGTACAACTTTTCTACTCCCTTTAATACTGATTTTTAACTCCGTGTGGTTGTCGAGCGCACAAGAAGAAAGCTATCTATTCAATGACACTCATTTTCACCTGACAAATTATATTCAGGAAGGTACTGACATCAAGGACTTTTTAAAGATGATGGAAGGAAAGGTAAATAGAGTGGCTCTTTTTGGAATACCCTTGCAGCAGCAATGGTCTTATGCCCATGACGGAGAACACGCTCCAAGCTACTATCTCAATACAGATGCACCTTTGTACTATTACTCTTTTACAGATGCTTTTATCGCACAAAATTACCTCAAACTAAGCCCAGAGGAGCAGAAGCATTTTGACCCAATGATTACGGGTTTCAATCCGACAGATATGTATGCCGCAGACCATATCAAGAGAGTGTTACTTACTTTTCCTAATGTATTTTCAGGTGTGGGAGAATTTTCTATACATAAGGAATTTGTATCAAGTAAAATCGCTGGCAATACTGCAAGCCTTCAAGACAAAGCACTCGACAGAATTTTTGATTTTTGTGAAGAAGTAGGTCTTGTAGTGCTGATTCATTGCGATATTGATGTGCCTTTCCCTCCCGAAGATGCAGAACCTCGGTATTTTGAAGAAATGAAAGCCTTGCTGAAACGACACAAAAACAATACAGTGATATGGGCACACACAGGGCTTGGGAGGATTATCCGACCTCACACCACCCATCTACAGCATTTAGAAGAACTATTAAAAGACCCCGAGCTGACACACTTGCACCTAGATATCTCTTGGGACGAAGTAGCCAAGTATATGGTGGGAAGTTCCGAAGCCACCCAAAAAACAGCCGAATTGATTGCTCGTTATCCTGATAGATTTATATTTGGAACAGACGTAGTCGCACCTAAGAATCAAGCGCATTATCTCAAAACTTACTATTTGTATGAACCACTTTGGAAGCTATTAGATGAAAAAACAAGCAAAATGGTTCGTTATGAGAATTATGCTCGCATTTTTGATGAGGCCAATGAGAAAGTACGTGCTTGGGAAAAAAAGCACGCGAAGTAAGTTGAATGGAAATTGATTTCACGAGGTGCTATGTGAAATTATCAGCAAACCCTTGTCAAGTATTACTTGCCTACGCCGCTAAGTTGGGGGCAGTAATATTTGCTTATTGCTTAAACCAAAAAATAGTAAACCCCTGCTATAAAAGTACCATAGCTCTAAAAAATTAAGCTATTTTTAGGCAAGATTAACCTCTCCTCCAAATTTTAATACTGCTCAAAGAAACATAATTTTCTTAATTCCTTACAAATTTTGACATCTGTTTTACTAAAAACTCCCTAATTTTGCAATTCATAAGTGTATGTCAATCAATTAATTGACCAAAACCGTTTTTAACTAATTCAATACGCATCATGCTCAGAACCCACAATTGCGGCGAATTGCGCCTTGCCCATATCCATCAAAATGTAACCCTAGCAGGCTGGATACAGCGTGTGCGAGATAAAGGTGCTTTACTTTTTATAGACCTCCGCGACCGCTACGGGGTTACACAACTGGTAGCGCGTGAAGGAGAAACCCCCACAGAACTGATAGAAAAATTGCGTAGCCTCGGACGTGAGTTTGTCATTCAGGCACAAGGCAAAGTAGTAGAACGTGCCGCCAAAAACCCAGACATGCCCACAGGTAACATTGAGATTGAACTTGCGCATTTAGACATTTTAAACTCTTCTAAAACACCCCCTTTCACCATAGAAGATGACACTGACGGAGGCGAAGAACTGCGTATGAAATACCGCTACCTAGACCTTCGCCGAAATGCGGTGCGTCAAAACTTAGAACTAAGACACCAACTTAACCGTGAAATACGGCAATACCTAGATAACCAAGAGTTTATAGAAGTAGAAACCCCTGTATTGATAAAATCTACTCCCGAAGGCGCACGCGATTTTGTAGTGCCCTCGCGCATGAATCCAGGGCAATTTTATGCTTTGCCACAATCACCACAAACTTTCAAGCAATTGCTCATGGTATCGGGCTTTGACCGCTATTACCAGATTGTGAAGTGCTTCCGTGATGAAGACTTACGTGCCGACCGACAGCCTGAGTTTACACAAATAGATTGTGAGATGACTTTTGTAAGCCAAGAAGATATTTTGAATACTTTTGAAGGCTTGGTAAAGCACTTGTTCAAGACTGTCAAAAACATTCAATTGACTGATTTTCCACGTATGACCTATGAAGATGCCATGCAACGCTACGGCTCAGACAAGCCCGATACTCGCTTTGAGATGCAGTTTGTAGAGCTAAATGAATTGGCAAAAAACAAAGGTTTTAAGATATTTGATGAGGCAGGATTAGTAGTAGGTATCTGTGCCAAAGGCTGCGGAGAATATACACGCAAACAGCTCGATGAACTTACTGATTGGGTAAAACGCCCACAAATTGGGGCAAAAGGACTAGTATATGTAAAATGCAATCAAGATGGCTCATTCAAATCATCGGTAGATAAGTTTTATACCCAAGAAGACCTCAAGGCTTGGGCAACTGCCCTGCAGGCAGAGGCAGGCGACTTGATGCTGGTGCTTTCAGGAGATGCGCATAAGGTACGTAAACAACTCAGCGAACTGCGCTTAGAGATGGGCAGCCGCCTAGGTTTGAGAGATAAAAACGTGTTTTCACCACTTTGGGTCATAGATTTTCCTCTTTTAGAGTGGGACGAAGATACCCAACGCTGGTATGCCATGCATCACCCCTTTACATCACCCAAGCCCGAAGATATGCACCTAATTGCTGAAAACAAACTTGGCGAAGTACGTGCCAATGCCTACGACTTGGTGATGAATGGCGTAGAACTCGGCGGGGGGTCTATCCGAATCTATCAGCGACCCTTGCAAGAGCAAATGCTAGGGCTGCTAGGCTTTTCAGAAGAAGAAGCCCGTAGTCAGTTTGGATTTTTGATGGATGCTTTCGAGTTTGGTGCACCTCCACACGGCGGCATTGCTTTTGGTTTTGATAGGTTATGCAGTATGTTTGGAGGAGTTGATTCTATCCGTGATTTTATTGCCTTTCCTAAAAATAACTCGGGGCGTGATGTGATGCTAGATTCACCTTCGGCAATTAGCATAGCACAACTCAAAGAGCTAGGCATTGGAGTAAAATAACCATGAAATACTGATGATTTGTTCTTCTAGCACAAGAATACAAAATATTTCTTGTGCTAGAAAAAGGATGACTACTTTGCAAAAATCTGTGGTACTTAGCATATTCAGATATGAAAATACAACTTCATTTGCCAAAGTGCAAGCGAAAATGCTATTGGCTATTTTTCTTTAAGTCTAGCAAACAACACCAACAACCAGATTTGCTAAGAAACCAACAAAGAAGTTATGTTCTTGACCTAAAAATTCAGTGGGTCAAAATGTTTGAAGTGCCCATTCATGCGGATAAGGTGTTTGGTACGCTCCATCTCTTCTACCACAGGAATAGCACTCAGAAGGTGCTCTAGCATAAACTCTTGCCTTTCTTTTTCAGTAGGAAGCGTAAGAAGAGTATATTGTTGCTCAAGCGAAAGCCCTATTTTATGGGCAAGCTCATAAGAAAGTATGCTTACGTCATCTCTATCTAAGCTAATTTGCATCTGAAGGAGATTGAAAAGTTCATACGTTTTCTCAATAAGCTGCACACGCACCACGGGGTCATCTTCGGTATCTAGTGTCAGGCTTTCTACTGTGCCTCCTGCATAGCCATGCCCTTGCATAGGATTCTGAAAATCTATAATTCTAAAAACTTGTATGCCCTTTGTTTTGATATCCATTCTTCCATCTTCATAAATGGTATCAATTCCTACAATCTCTACCTCAGTGCCATAGCCAGGTATGCGCTCATTGAGATAAGTAGGAACGCCAAAAGTACCCTGTGTAAGTTGGCAATCATTCACTAATTCTCTGTATCGAGGTTCAAAAATATGTAAATTGAGCTTTTCTTTTGGGTAAACTACAAGCCCCAGTGGAAATAAAGGTAATATTTTTTGCATGATTCAAAAGTGAAAAATCTATCAAGCTAATCATGATAGTTTGATGATGTATGAAATGGTGTCAAATATATTTCATAGTAACTATACAACGCTTTGAAAGTTGTTAGATAGTTTAATAAAAAACAATGTTAAAACACTAAACCATTTCAAACTGAACTTCATAAGGTAAACTTTGCTGCTGCTTACTACCTGAAATCTACTAAAACTTTTTGAATATTCTGCCCTGAGATGACAGGTGTTTGCGTGATTCCGTGCAATCTGCGCGCATAGTAAGGGATTCCTTCACTTGCATCATTGATAAATTGATGAATTTCGGCAAGGGTAATCCGCCCATCTTTGTTACTATCAGCATTTTGATTGTGGAGTGCTTTTAAGAAAAAGTAGGTAAACAAGCCGTGTCTTTTTTCAGGGTACCAAGCTGAGACCTGATCGGCTGCTGAGGAGGCCAGCAAAGCTCCCGACTTTAAGCCTAAAGCTCCTTTTGAGCGAATCACAATAGGCGAGATATTGGTGTAAATGTTCTGTCCTGAGAAGCAAGCATCAAGGGCTACTACTACCGAGCTTGCAGGCAGTTTTGCTAGGTTGTTGTAGAATACTTCTGTAGAAAAACCCGTCAGTTCAACATACTGAGGGTTGCACTCTACGGGTACAAAGTAAGCTATTTTGTTGTTTAGCCCAGGCGCACCATGCCCTGAATAATATACAAACACTTCACTTTGGTTGGGTTTGACTAGGTTGAAAAGTTTGCCTTTGTGGTTTTCTTTGCTACCAAATACCAATTTCATATCAGCATAGCTGGCATTTTCAAGATAAATAATATTTTCAGGGCGGTAGCCCATCACTTGGATAAGGTAGTTGCGCATACTTTGGGCATCATTGAGGGCAAAGTCCACATTGCTTGTGTTTTGATAGAGGGCATTGCCTATTACTACTGCCACAGCATCGGGTTGTCGCATACGTGTTTTGGGTAGGTTAAAGTCTATTTCCGAAGTACTCGTATTGATGGTTCGGCTTGATTGGGTGTAGGTGCTGCCATTGCTCTGTGCATTGAGATAATTCCAGGAACGTTCGTTAAGCTCAGCTTGGATAGAAAGTGGTAGCTCAAAAGGCAGGGCTTGCATTAGGTAAGGATACATTGTACCAGATTGAGGACAATAAATCTGGGCAGATGCTAGTATAAGTTTGCCTTGTGTATCTATACCAAAAGTACAATCATAAAACTCTAGCGAAGCCAAGCAAGCATCAAAATCTTTTGCCTCCTTGATAGGCATTTGCAGTAGTACTGTACTGAGGTTTTCTATATCAAGCCTAAATACCTCATTATCAGGGTCATATAAATTGTTTTGTAGCTTGAAGGTGAAGCGTTTTCTAGCATTGCTGCGTTTTGGCTGAAAAAGGTCTTCGGCAAGTTGCTGGCTAAATTCCTGTAAAAGTTGATGCACTTTGGCAGTTTTGAGGTCTATATTATTAAGGCGTGCCACATATTCGGCTGATTTTTCAAACTTACCGCGTTGGTACCATTCTTCCATGTGCATCTTTATATAGATTTCTGCCAACTGCCTATTGTTTAGAGAACGCCATACCTTGATGCTGCGGTCATTGCCTGCGCTTGCAATCAGCCTGCCATCAGGGCTAAAAGCCAAAGCATTGATGGGCTGTGAATGTCCTAGGTAGTGATTGATACACTGCCCTGAACTCACTTGCCATATTTTGAGGCTTTGGTCTTTGCCCGCTACTGCCACTAGCTTTCCGTCTGGGCTGAACCGCACTCTAGTAATAGGATTACCCGAGTCTGAGAAATCTTTGTGTAGTTTACCCGTATTTACTTCCCAGATTTTGAAAGTGCCTTCTTCACTTCCGCTGACCAGCCAACGCTCATCGGGGCTAAAATCGATGCTGTTTACACCGTGCAAATGTCCTCCTGCTGCACGGCTAAGGTCATGTAGTAACCTTCCAGTTTGTGTATCCCAGATACAGATTTCACCTTGCCTTGTATTGAGGTTTGCGGCTGCACTTGCCGCATAAGTGCCATATTGCGAAAGTGCCACTTCACTGATGAAAGTAGTATGTCCTTTGAGAACGTGCAGAATCTCGCCCTTGTGCATATTCCAGATTTTCACAAACTTATCCAGACCGCCCGTTACCATTAATTTACCCTTAGGATTAGTAGCAATGCTGTTGATACCATTATGTCCAATACGTGTAGAGATTTCTCTGCCTGTGCCTGTCTGCCATACTTTAAAGTTTTGATTGGGCTGGTAGCCACCTGCGGTGATGATTTGCTGCCCATCTTGGCTAAGTGCAATACTTCTGATTTCTTCGGGGTGTTGAGTAATTTCAAGGAGTTTTTCACCTGTGTTGATGTCCCAGATGATGCACTGACTTTTCCGAGTGGGGGCGTTTTGGTTACCTGAGGCACTAACGAGGTATTTTCCGTCAGGGCTAAATGCCAAAGCATTAATGGGGTGGAGATGTCCTTTGAGTTCTAAATGCAATGCCTCTTGAGCCAGTAAGTGAATATTAGATAAGGCGATGCTGAAGTAGCAAAAGATAAGAACATATTTCATCATTTTTTGGGTTTCTATGGTAAAAGTTTTGGTAAAATATAAGTTAGAAAGCCCCAAAAGGTTACACACACAATAGGGTTTTTTGTTAATTTAAAGTTATCATTATCAGTAACTTATATATAAATAACCGAAGTTATTATTTGGTGGCAACTGGCTGAGGTGTGTTACCGTGAAAATTCTTTCACTCTCTGGTTCGCTCCTGGCTTGCAACCTGAACGCAGACTAGGAAGTGAAAGATGGCTGTTTTGGGGGTAAAATGAGTAATCGCAAATCATTAATTGTCAATTGTAAGTAGTTCAACCCCTGAGTGTGTATGGCTTTTTTTGCCGTTTTCTTCCTTTCTTCCGAGGTGAAGGCAAGGGCTTCTATCGCTAAACTTCAAAAAAAGACGAATAAGGTGCGCCTCGCTGGGGCTAATAGTACTGGTGTTTTGGGTTGTCTGATAATTTTTGTGGAAATCTGTAGCAACGGACTTCCAGCCCGCTGGCATTTATGTTCTAAACAGTACATAACTCATCTTATCGCACACAATCACAAAAATTGTCAAAGAATCGTGTTTTGTGATGCTACCCACCGTGTTAAAATCTAAATGAAATGCATAAAGAGCATTTCATTTTTTTTGCCTTGATATAGTACTTATCGTCTGCCTTGAGGTTAGGGTAGGGTGTAACAAGTAAGTTTTTACAGCATACCCACTTTAAACTAGGGACTACCAAACAGGGACTGCTGACAATACAAACTACTCAGGTGAAAGTACTTGTTCCTCGAGAAATACTGTTTATACGCGATTTATCTATAAGTATGATTTTAGTACAGTGTATCCCTCTCGATAGACACATAGGACATCAAGCAATTTCACTTATCAGTTTACTTGCCTCTTGTACCGATTGCACAGGCAACTGACAGGTTTTATTGACACAGACATAGACTGTAGTTTTTCCCTCTATGGCGGTGCGGTGCGACAGCAGGGGTAAATCATTACTTTCTTCGTGGCTTCCTACAAATACCTTGTGTGGATTGTAGGCTTGCTGATGGATAGCCAAGGCATATGCTTTACAATCTGTACCTACAATGACTACTTCGGCAGTCGGTTGGCTCATTAGGCAATAGAGTTGCCCCCAATTGGTGAGGTATTCTAGGTTTTGTAGCAATACTTTTTTAGTGCTAGAGAGCATACTTTGTACAGTGTCTTTGTAGTGTGCTGTATCAGTGAGCAATCCCAAGTAGTATAAGTTTTTTGCCATAATGGAGTTAGAGGCAGGAATCACGTTGTCGAAGATTTCTTTTTTGCGTGCAATGAGTTTCTCTCCTTTGGCATCTGTAAAAAAGAAAAATCCTTCTTGGGTATCATAAAAGTTCTCGAGGGTGTAATTTGTTAGTACTTGGGCGCGTGAGAGCCATTGCTGCTCAAAAGTGATTTGGTAAAGCACCAAATAGGCCTCTATCAGTGCGGCATAATCTTCTAAGTAGGCTAAGATTTTTGCTTGCCCTTGCTTATAGGTGCGGTAAAGCTGTCCATTGTGGTAGAGTTTTTCCCAGATGAAGTGAGCATTTTGCTGTGCAAGTGTCAGAAACTCAGCTTCTCCAAAGGCTTGGTACGCATTGCACAAACCTTTGAGCATGAGCGCATTCCAGCCTGTGAGTATTTTATCGTCTAAGCCTGGCCTTACTCTGTTTGCCCTTGTTGCTAGGAGCGTTTTTTTCCAAGTTTGTATGTAGGTTTGTAAATCTTCTAGAGAAATGCCTTTTGCGGCTGTGAAGGCTTCATCAGACTGCCTGCGGTGCAAGATATTCACTCCTTCCTCCCAGTTGCCGTCTTGCTTGGTATTGTAATAGGCTTTGAGCAATGCTAACTCAGTTTCATCTGTAAAAATTTGTGCAATTTCTGCCTCTGTCCAAGTATAAAATTTACCCTCTACGCCTTCGCTGTCTGCATCTAGGGCAGCATAAAACCCACCTTCTTCTTGCAGGAGTTCGCGCTTGGCAAAATCGATGGTTTGGTAAACTACTTCTTTGTAAAGTAATTTTCTGGTAAGCAAATAGGCATCAGCATAGAGGCTTAGTAGCTGTCCATTGTCGTAGAGCATTTTCTCAAAATGAGGTGCAAACCAAAACGAATCCACAGCATAGCGCGCAAACCCTCCGCCTATTTGGTCATAAATCCCTCCATAAGCCATCTCATCGAGGGTTTTTTGGAGGTGCGTTGTGGCTTGTTGGGCAAGAGCATCATTTTGCGTAGTTTTGACATAAAATAGCAAAAACTGATAAATAGAAGGCATCGGAAACTTAGGAGCTTTTTGCATACCACCATATTCGGCATCAAAATCCTGAGAAAGCTGTGTGAACATTTTATCTAAATCCTGAGGCTCAAAAGTGGTTTCTTGTGCCTTCATGCCATATTTTTGGAGTTCGCTGGCAGAGATTACTTTTTGAAACTGTGCAGCTGATTCACTCAGTTCATCTCTATTTTTTTGAAAAATCTCTGCAATGCGCTGTAGCAAACCTGCCCAATTTTGCGGAGGGAAGTAAGTACCTGCATAAAAAGGCTTGGCATCAGGCATCAAAAAGGCATTGAGCGGCCAGCCCCCGCGCACACCCATGGCTTGCACTGCGTCCATATAGACTGCGTCCACGTCGGGGCGTTCTTCTCTGTCTATTTTGATGTTGATAAAGTACTTGTTCATCAGGGCAGCAATGTCTTCATTCTCGAAAGACTCTCGCTCCATCACATGGCACCAATGACAAGCCGAGTAGCCAATACTTACAATGATGGGCTTGTCCTCGTTGATTGCTTTTTGGAGAGCCTCCTCGCCCCACTCGTGCCACTCTACGGGGTTGTAGGCATGCTGCAAGAGGTAAGGGCTAGTGCTATGGATGAGTTGATTGGGTTTTTTATTGGAAGTTGGGTTTGTCATATTTTTTGAATCGTTGAAATGGTTTTGAATAATGATTATTTTGGGTATGGGTCAAATTTTCCTTTTTAGCCGCTTCAACCTTCTTCTCTCCTCAAGAGAGCGTATGTAGAAGTAAATTTGACTTGTACCCGTTATTTTTAAAAGTCAAAGGATTAATTTTCTGTAAAAATACAAAAAAAACCTAAAAATTAGCCCAACAAGAAGGCAAATATAAAGAAATGGCGAGAAGACTTCATCACGGCTCCCAAGCCAAGTGCAAAGAATTGCCAGATGTTCTAAGGAAAGTGTAAATTATGAGTTGTGAAATGTGATTTTTTAAAGTTTTCATTATCATCAACTTATGAGTTGAAACAACCGAATTTATACCAAGATTGATTTGATTTGCTTGATTATTAATGATTTTAAGGGTAAGGATTTCCCAAACCAATTTTGTTCGGGTATATTGTTTGCGCTTTCCTAAGGACTCACTTGATAGGGTAAATTTTCTGCAAACCCTAAGCCAGAAAAGATACGCAAAAAAATAGCGGTTCTCTGATAATTTTGTGGTAGTGTTTCATAAAATAGGTTGAATACTTTTCAGAACATAAATGCCAGCAGACTGGTAGTCCGCTGCTACAAATTTTTACAGAAATTGTTAGATAATCAAAATAGCATTACGAATACTACTACAAGCTACTTGCCCTGATAGTTGGGTTTTCTCTTCTCGAGATGGCTTTGTACTGCTTCATACCAATCGGGGCTTCCCAGCAAATCACCTTGTAGTCTGATTTCTAATTCTTGGCTTTCTCTGGTGCTTTGGTGAGTTCCTTCTTCTACGATTTGTTTGGCTATCTTGATGGTGGATGGGGGCAAATACCTAAATTTATCTGCTAATGTTGCTACTTCTTGTTCAAGCGATTCAGAGGTTACCAATTTGTTGAGCAGTCCATACTTATAAGCTTTTTCTCCCTCGAAAAACTCCCCCAGCAGTGTGATTTCTTTGGCAGCCGTGATGCCTACTAAGCGCGTCAGCCTTTGGGTGCCCATGATGACGGCAATGCCCATTTTGACTTCGGGTAAGCAAAACCTTGCAGTAAGGTCAGAGATTCTAAAATCGCAGCAACAAGCTAAAATTAAGCCTCCTCCAATGCAATACCCTTTGATTTTAGCAATTTTGGGCTGAGGAATCGCTTCAAAAGCATCTATACAAAGCTGTAAAGTGCGGAGATTTTCTTCAAAATAGTTTTTATCTACTCCCATAAGCGGTTTGATGGCTTCTATATCTACTCCTGCTGAAAAATGTTCACCCACTCCTGAAAGCACCACCGCCCAGATGTTAGATTGCTGGGCAATCCACTGACTGATTGCTTTGAGTTCGTACAATGCCTCAGCCGTAAGGTTGTTCATCTTGTGTGGTCTGTTTAAAGTAAGGTAAGCCACGTGGTTGTCTTCTTTGAGTTGCCAATTTTGATAGTTCATAGTGTTTTGTTTTGATAAGTGCGTGAAGTTTGTCTTGCTTTGCATTGTTGAATGGCTCAAATCATCTACAAAGTATCAGTGTAGCACACTTGAGCCTGTTAATCGTGCATAATTACTTTTTAACAAACATATTGCATTTTGAAAAGTTAAAAATAGACAAAATTCATGAGTTTAGACAAGTATTCTGTTGAAACATTTGCACAGGATAATGATTTATGTCATTTTTATACAAAAAGAGCGTAGTGAAGCGCAACAATTTAGGCAGAATATATTTATATTTGTACATTATTGTAAAACTGAAAATGGGGATTTAACACGCATCAAAACATGAAAGAACTAGTGCATAAAACCATTCATGAGATAGTATCCAAAGATTATGTGTTTGGCTATGTCTTACACTACTTTGGCATCTCTTTTTATGAATACTCTGAAGAAACACTTGAGAGAGTATGCCTACAAAAGGGTATCAGTGTAGCACAGCTTGAAAGAGAATTAGAGTCTATTAGAAAACCACACCTCTCACGTGCAAATCTTGATGCTTACCCTATTGACCTGATTATCCAGTACTTGAAGCACGCTCATCATAGATTTATATGCCAAAAACTACCTTACATGGCAAGGTTGATAGAAGACCTCAATGAAGAGCTTATACCTAATCCTGGCTTAGTGAGAGATTTGAAAGTGCTTTTTCCGCTGTTTGTAGAAGATTTTATACACCATATCCACGAGGAAGAGGATACGCTCTTTAAATATGTACTGGCATTACAGCGTGCCTCTGAGGGTAAATACAATTGGGGAAAGCTGTACTATCAAATGAAAAAACACAATATGTCGTTTTTTGCTTATGACCACCACACCCATGATGATGAGATGCGGGGAATTCGTGAGTTTACAAGTGGCTATCAGCTTGGAGAAAAGCCTTCTTTGCATCTGCAAGTACTTTTTGCAGAACTACAAGCCTTGGAAGAAGACCTCAAAATTCATGCACAAATAGAAGATGAAATTTTGATGCCTAAGGGCTTACGCACCGAGCACCTTGTCAAAGAAATGCTTTTACAGAAAGCAAAGAGCAATTAAAAAAAACTCTTGTTTGCTCCATCAAAGCCGTATCTTCACATCAGTACAAAAGCAATAAGTATATCTATTTTTTTGACAGTTTGTCGCAAACTTAAATGACATGAAAATAGCCACCAATCGTATCATAATTACTTTAAAATGCTCATTATTAAGTGTTTTTTTGATTTGTACGAGCTCAAAACTGTCTAACGCCCAAAGCAGACTTAGTACATTAAAAGGGCGTATCGTAGAAAACCTCACTCGTGGAGATGGCAAAAGCCTAGACATTGCAGTGCCGCGTGCTTCTGTAAGCATTATTGGTCATTCACACCCAATCGCATATACCAATGAAAAAGGAAACTTTGAAATAAAACTAGATAAATCCATCAGAAAAGGAGAGGTCTTTCAGGTGAGAGTGGTGAAACCCAATTACGGCATGGTGGTAGAAAAAAACAGCTTAAAAATTGTAAATGAAATTTCTCTCACCAATAATGCAAAACTTGACCAAAATAACCTCAAACTCTACATCACCAAACTTCCACGCTTTACACAAAATAACAACAACGAAGACAGCCGAATAGCTTTGAATGGCTATATTGTGTTTCAAGATGACATCATTGAAGATGTAAGCGTAAAAATAAAAGGAGCGGAAGATGTTTATGATAATACCAATGAGCAAGGTTTTTTTGAAATCTACCTGCCTAGTGATGATTTTAACCCACAAAAAGAATTTGTGCTGCTGCTAGAGAAAGATAACAAAACGCAAGAAATCGCTTTCAAAGATTTGAGTGATTTTCAGACGCACCCCTTCATTACTTTTGATAAATACATGCCTGCTGCTACTAGCCAAAAAAATAATACTACCAACATAGAAAAAAGAACCATCAAAAAGGAGGTAAATCAAAGAACCAGTGCTATTACAGTTCAAAACCAAAATATGGAGAAAAACTTCAGACAATTTATCGATAATCTGGATAAAATTAATCTTAAAGGGCTTACTACTGCCGAAATAAAAATACTCAAAGATAGCTTAAACCTCTATGCAGATTATATCACAGACCTCAATGAACAGAACCAGAATCTCACCCAGCAATCTACTGAATATGTATCATTATTGGAAAAAACACACGCTCAACAACAAAAACTCTCTGAAACTGAGAAAGAACTCATTAGGGTAGAACTAGAAAACCAAAACAAAACTACGGTCATTATCTCTATGTCTATCATCTTGTTGATTCTCTCAGGTTGGATTTATTACTACTTTTATGTCAATAAAAAAATACGTATCCAAACTGAAGAACTCAACAAACGCCACCAATTTATTGACTTCTTACTGCAAGAACTCAACCATCGTGTAACTAATAACCTTCAAGTTATTTCAAGTATGCTCCGCCGAAAAATCCGCCGCCTGCCCGACCAAAATGCCAAAGCGGCTCTCCAAGAAATCAACAAACGTGTCTTAGATATTTCGGCAATTCATGTAGGGCTTTACAGCCAAAATGATGACCGCCCCATTAATCTCACGCACTACATCAAAAACATCACAAGTACGCTTGAAAAGTTATACACCTTTGAGAAAAACCCAGTCAAAATAAACATCAATGCACCTAGTATAGAAATCCAACATAAAAATGCAGTATTCTTTGGGCTTATCATCAATGAACTGGTTACCAATGCTATGAAATATGCTTTTCACGAAGAAGAAAACCCTCATCTTTGGATTGAGATTAGCAAAAAAGGAGCGCATCAATACCTCATGCTTGTACGCGACAATGGTAGGGGCGTACCTAGTGATTTTAGCTTAGAAAAAGCCAAATCATCAGGTTTGAAACTGGTCAATCTCATTACACAAATGCTTGATGGCACTTTCAAAATGAGTAATGAACAAGGTTCAAAATTTGAGATGATGCTCAAAATTGCTTGAAAATACACCTCAGCAGCCCTTCTTACTTCATGATAAAACTAATCAATAAGATGCAATTCATTGCCAAAAACGAACTTAAGTCTGTTGCAAGTGGGTTTGAAGTCAGTAAAAATACTATGAATACGCTCAACGATACTAACAAAAATACTTACCAAAAATCAATTTCTCAAGATTTTACAGTGTTGGGCATGACCTGTGCTGCTTGTGCGGTCAGTGTAGAGTCTATGCTCCAATCGCAAAAGGGTGTCAAAAATGTGCAAGTAAACCTCATGAATAAAAGTGTGCGTATTGACTACCTACACCAAGAAATAGAAATTGCAGATTTTCAAAAAACACTTCAAAAAATAGGCTATCAACTCCTCACCGAAGAAGATACAAATACTGACCCTAACAATAACGGTGAACAGACTGCCCTCAGAGATTTAAAAGTCCGTACTTATGTAGCCCTTGCACTAGGTTTTTTGGTGATGGGTTTTGCCATGATTTGGGGGCACGGCTGGCAATACAGCAATGAAATCTCACTTCTGTTAAGTATTCCTGTGTTATTCTGGGCAGGGCGTGGGTTCTTCGTAAAAGCAGTAAAGCAAATACGCCATCAACAAATGGGCATGGATACCTTGGTAGCACTCAGCACGAGCATTGCCTTTGCCTTGAGTGTATTCAATACTTTTTTCCCTGAGTTTTGGGCACGTCAGGGTTTAACGCCTTATGTCTATTATGAGACAGCGGTTATGATTATTGCCTTCGTGCTCTTAGGAAAATACCTGGAGGAAAGAGCCAAAGCACAAGGCAATTCTGCTATTCGGCAATTGATGGATTTACAGCCCAAAATGGTAAACGTAGTACGCAACGGCGAAGAACTCATCATCTCCCTCAAAGAAGTAAAAGAAGCCGACCGCATACAAGTCCGCCCTGGTGAGCGAATTCCAGTTGATGGATTGGTAGTGCAAGGTACTTCGCACATAGACGAAAGCACTCTCACAGGTGAGCCACTGCCAGTAGAAAAAAAACGTAAAGCACCTGTTTATGCGGGTACTATCAACCAAGAAGGCAACTTGCTTATTCTTGCCAAAGAGATTGGCGAAAAAACCCGACTAGGGCAAATCATCAGCACTGTGCGTGAGGCACAAGGCAGCAAAGCACCCATTCAGAAAAAAGTAGATGCCATTGCGGCTATTTTTGTGCCTGTGGTGCTTCTCATCGCTTTGCTCACCTTTTGTATTTGGCTACTCATCGGAGGAAGTACCCTTCTCAACCAAGCCCTCTTAGCAACAGTAAGTGTGCTGGTGATTGCTTGCCCCTGTGCCTTAGGCTTGGCTACACCTACCGCCCTGACCATAGGTATTGGACGTGCCGCAGAGCTAGGTATTTTGATAAAAAATGCCGAGCACCTGGAAAAATTTGCACAAAGCACTGTCATTTTATTGGATAAAACAGGTACACTCACCGAAGGCAAACCTACCGTAAAAACTATTTTATGGAATGAGAAAGCACCTTCTAGCATCAATCAAGCAATACTTTATCAGTTAGAAAAACAGTCAGAACATCCCCTCGCACACGCAGTCTGCCAATATTTAAAAGAGAAAGTTATGGATAAAGTAGCTTTAAAAGATTTTAAAAATCAGGCAGGCAAAGGCGTAGAAGCAACGCACGCGCAGCTCAAATACAAAGTAGGCAAAGCAGATTGGATATTGAATGAAGGCATTGAAATAGCTGATGAACTCCAGCAAGCCATCAATCAACTTAAGCAAAAAGCCTTTACTTTGGTATATTTTGCCAACCAAACCACACTCCTTGCTGTCATCGGGTTGGAGGATAGCCTAAAAGTAGATGCAATAGAAAGTATTAAAGCCCTCAAAAAACTCAGTATAAAACCCGTTATACTTAGCGGTGACCGACACCAAGCCGTAGCCGAAGTAGCACGCATCTTATCCATTCAAGACTTTCAGGGTGATTTGCTCCCCTCCGACAAGGCCATTTGGCTCAAAAAATACCAATCAGCAGGCGAAAAAGTAGCCATGGTGGGTGATGGGGTGAATGATGCCGAAGCACTTGCATTGGCAGAGGTAAGTGTGGCTATGGGCAAAGGTACAGACATAGCCATGGAAGTAGCAGGCATCACCTTGATACACTCTAAATTAAGCGACTTGGTGGTGGCATACCAACTTTCTCGCCTGACCCAACGCCGTATTTACCAAAATCTCTTTTGGGCGTTTATCTATAACTTGGTATGTTTGCCCGTTGCAGCGGGTATTTTGTATCCCTTCTATGGTTTTTTGCTTAACCCTATGCTGGCAGGCGCAGCCATGGCATTGAGTTCGGTTTCTGTGGTGAGCAATAGCTTGCGCCTAAAGTGGCAAACCCTCAAAACTACTTGATAGGCTGCCAAAGCGTATTTTGAGGTGTTTTATTGGATACCATGGACAGTATTAAGAAAATAAATTCATTTTCAGGTGTTTCATTTTCTTTTGCCATTTGCTGAAAAGCAGCCTCAGAAAGTGGAAAAAGAGAGGTCAAATCTAATTTCCATTTTTTGTTTTCTTTGTAGAAATGAAAGAAAAAAGGCGTTTCATTGCCATTTGCAATAAACTGCCCTTTGGCAAAATTTCCTTCTATGCTCACCTTACCTACGGCATTGCGCTGCACACTCTCTTTGCCTACCATTCCCTCTTGCACTGCATAAATAAATAACTGTCTGCCATCATAGGATAAAATCTGTGCGCGAGGCGTTCTGTGTCTGATAGAGAAGACCATCAATCTATCTAGCATAGATAAGGAGGCTACCTTGAGCGAATCAGCCGTTTTTACAAGCTTTAGCATATCGGCATAGTATTGCAAGGTGCGGCTATCAACATGCTTGGCTGCTTCCTCGCCTTTGTCGTTGAGAATGGCGGTTTTATAATTCTCAAAAGCCGCTCTAACACGCTTTTCTTCTGATTTTTGCCCATACACAAGAGCAGCAGAAAAGCAAGAGAGCAGCATTGCCAAAATTGATACTAAATAGATTTTCATAATTTGTTATGGTTAGATTTTAATTTCAAAATCATCTGCATCTAGGTTAGCAGGAAATTTCTCTCTGTACTGTCTGAGTTCATGTAGGGCAATTGAAGCAGTATAAATTATCTCATTGGTTTCTTTATGAAAGAGGGCATTGCCTTTGTAATCAATGATAGACGAATCGCCTGCATAGACAATATTGTTGTCGTCTTGCCCTACTCTATTTACTCCGATGGTGTAGCAGAGATTTTCTATGGCACGTGCGGCAAGGAGCGTATTCCAGGCAGTTCGGCGAGGGGCAGGCCAGTTGGCTACATAGATGAGTAAATCGTAGGCAAGGTTTACATTACGACTCCAGACGGGGAAGCGCAAATCATAGCATACCAAAGGCAAAATATTCCAGCCTTTCCAATTGATGATGGTCTTTTGGCTACCTGCCGAGTAAGTTTTATGTTCGTTTGCCATTCTGAACAAGTGCCTTTTGTCGTAGGTATGGTAGTTGCCATCGGGCTGCATAAATACCAATCGGTTGTAGTAATGCTTTTCTTCTTTGACAATGTAGCTTCCCATGATGGCCGCTTGGGTCTGTGCTGCCATTTGTTTGAGCCACTTGAAGGTGTGCAGGTTCATCGGTTCGGCATCGCGGGGTGCGTCCATACTAAAACCTGTGGTGAACATCTCAGGCAAAATAATCAAATCTGTTTTTTGATTGATTTGCCAGATTTTCTCTTCTAGCATAGCTCGGTTGGCAGTAGGGCGTTGCCAGTGAAGTGAGGTTTGTATCAAGCTGACAATCAATGTGTTAGCATTAGGGTCAATATATTTTTTGGAATTTTCCATTTTTTTTAGTAAATTACAATTCTATTTTAGTAGAAATTTCTATTTAATCCAGAAATAGATAAAACCTTTGAATTAAGAAGCCCGCTCTATTAGGGCA
Source organism: uncultured Cytophagaceae bacterium (assembly GCA_964480455.1). Lineage (GTDB taxonomy): Bacteria > Bacteroidota > Bacteroidia > Cytophagales > Microscillaceae > JAABSX01. Next base: position 22,223 of record CAYZQI010000016.1, on the reverse strand, counting down.
TCTGGCGTGCATTTTAGACCCAATGCCATCTCTCAGGAAATAGCATCCATCATTGTCCAATTTTGCTTGATGAGCTACCTTAGTTTTTTCAGATTGCCATAGTAATTACTACTGAGTGTATTTTTTTACAAATTTAATAAATATAAACGTATGTCATTAGAATTAGAACTAGAAAAAGAAAACCGTACCCAACAGCTCAAAAAACAAGCCATCAAGATACTTGAGAAAAAGGGTTACAAAGAGATTAAAACAGATTTGCCCAATTATGAAAGCCCTACAGCTTTTAATCAAGTAGGTACTGACGAAGCCTATCAGCCCGACCTAACAGCACGAACTTCTATGAGTAAGCATTACTTTGAGATTATAGAAGATAAAAACCAAGACGTACTCAAAGTAGCAGGCAAATGGAAGTTGATGTCAAAACTTGCCGAAATCAAAAATGGAAAGTTTTTTGTATTAGTACCTCACGGATTGATGAGCTACACACGCCGTCTGCTCGAGAACCACAGAATTGAAGCTGACATCATCAAGCTATAAATAATCACACAGACAATACGTAAACATAAAAGACATTGCGCCAGCACAATGTCTTTTGTTTTTTTCATCATGGTCTAATGTAAAAAATCAAATTAATTTTGCTTGTTTTTCGTTAGGTTATCCTCTCAAACCAAGTGTAAGTTTTAATACTAGTTCAAGTAAGGACGCTCGCACATCAAAGCAAAAGAAATAAGAGCAGAGAAATTGGTGAATGCCTTTTTCTCGCCGTGCAAGCCTTTTGGCTTGTACGAGGGTTTAGTATTTGTTTCTCAAAATACTAAAGATGCTGATAATCAAGAGGAAACAAATCTTATAAATTCACAATGTTTTGGTACTGCGGCTATTCTTGTATTTGGTGGTAAGTCTTATCAAAGAAAAACTGTATGATTTTTTGAGTTCCATTGGCATTTTCTTGAATGAAAGTTTGATTTGTTTGGCGTACTTGCTCTAAAAGTGGCTTGCTGTGGTAGAGTCTATCAAAAATGGGGATAAGGTCTTGCTGGTTCTCGATAGAAAATGCACCCTTTTTTTCTATCAAGGCCACTGCCTCAGGAAAATCTTGATAATCCTCTCCAAAAAAAACAGGTATGCCAAAGGCGGCCGGTTCTAAGATATTGTGTAAACCTTCCCCAAAACCGCCTCCCACATAGGCAAAATCAGCGTAGGTATAAATCTGGGCTAGTAGCCCTACATTATCTATGATAAGCACATCATACTGTGCCAAGTCGGTACCAATCACTTGTCGTGTTTGCGAATACCTAAACGTTCGCCCCGCCAATGCTTTTTCTATGCGTTTGAGGGTGGTTTCGTGAATTTCGTGGGGGGCGATAACTGTTTTTAGAGGCACATTTATTTTTTCTAAAAAAGGTAAAAGTACGTCTAAGTCGCCTCCCCAGCAGCTTCCTATTACGAGCAGCGGTTTATCAGCTTTGAACTGTTGTACTACTGCATTATGTGTGGGGGTTTGGGCATTTTCCAGCACTCTGTCAAATCGTGTATCTCCTGCTTGCGAAGCATTGCCAAGGTGTAGGCCTGCCAATGCATCAAGAGAAGCTTGGTTTTGTACAAAAATATGGGTGTATTTCGGTAGAAGGTTCTTCCAAATTGAGCCATAAGGTTTGAAAAAAATTTGTTCTTTTCGGAAGAGTGCTGAAAAGAGTATCAGTGGAATCTCTCTTTGCTGGATTGCTGTGATAAAATTTATCCAAAACTCATATTTGATAAAAAAAGCTACCGAGGGATTGACCAAGTTCAAGAACTTACAAGCATTTTGGGGAGTATCTAGGGGCAGATAAGTTACAAAATCTGCCTGAGCGTACTCTTTGCGGACTTCATAGCCAGAAGGCGAAAAGAAGGTGAGTAGTATTTTATGTTCTTGTGATTGGGCGGTGAGTTCGGCTTTGATGGATTCAAGCACAGGGCGACCTTGCTCAAATTCTCCTAGCGAAGCTGCATGAAACCAAATGACAGGGGCTTGATTATCTTTAAAGGTATTTTGCAGTTGGGTTTCCCAGTTTTTGCGTCCAGTGTGCCATTTCTTTGCTTTGCCATGAAAAAGGCTTGCCATTGCCAACAAGCCTCCATAGATATAAATTCCGAAAGTATAAATCATTTGCATGCTGCAAAGTTATACTTTTTTGCTCAAATCCCAATCTTGGCTTGTAATCCAAGTGTATGCTTCTTGATAATCTTCAAATTGCTTCTGAATGAATAGATTTCCTATCATTTCGTCTAAATCTTCTTGGGCAAGTTGGGCATAAAAATCTTTTGAGAGTACATTGGCATTGACTTTGAAACCCTGAGCGACTGCCTTGGGCATAAATTTTTGAATAAACCACTCGTTCATTTCATGAAAACTGCCCTCTACCTCGCGTGAATCTGTAACTGAACAGACGATTTTCTGACCGTGTTGGTAAGCATGGTAAGCCAAATATTTATAGATAATCTGTACTTCTTCTACCGTAAAGAAGCCTTTGATGGTATAAATAGCAAGTTGTTGTGCTGAAATATATTCGTACTCCCAACTTGCAGGACTAAGTGTACTTTGCTTATAGATTTTGATTTGATAGGGGCTTAGGGTTTCTACTTTAAGGTCTAAGTCTTTAAGATTCATAATTAATTTATTTAATATTATTTAAAAAATAACGCAAAGCAAGGGCTGAAAATTAGCACACAAAAGCTGAAAATGCTACTAAAATACCATTGCTAGTGAGAGAATCATAAAATGATGTGCAGGAAGCCAATGTGCCGTTGAACGGGTTTACCAAATCCAAGGAATGAGTTTCTTGACTTTTTTCTGATAGTTTTTGTAGGCTTCGCCAAAGTAGATGATGAGTTTTTGCTCTTCCAAATAGATGCCAATGACCAGATAAATCCACAATGCCAACAAAGCAATGAGGTTTTTTAGGCTGCTTTCCCAAAGCCACCACCCCAAAAAAAACAATATCACACCTAGGTAAAGTGGGTGACGCACAAGGCGGTGCAGCCCCTCAGTAGCAAGTGAAGCCTTTTGAGGATTTTCGGCTTTTAGCCCCAAAAACTCGGCAGTATTGTAGTTTTTGAAAGCTATCCAAGTGATGGCAATGCCTGAAAATGACAAAACTACAGCAATGCCTCTTAGCAAGAGATTACTCACAAAGAAAATTTCTGAAGGCAAATAAGAATGATAAGCCATCAACAAAGCGAGTGTGATGACTGCAAACGAATTATACCATAGCCTGTAGCTATTATTGATGAAGGGTAAGTGATGCTCCACCCATTTTTTTACCAATATACTGGCTAACAAGCTATGCAAAGTATAAAAAATGCCCCAGCCCAATATAAGATACCAATATGCTTCTAGCATTTTATCAATAGTTTAGTGCAATTTAGTTACTAAATTCTAAATCCAATCAACAAAACATCATCAGTCTGTGGTATTCCTCCTTTCCAGTGCTCAAACTCTGCACTCACTACCTCGAGCTGCTTGCTGAGTGGCAAACGATTGATAGACTCTAAAAAGTGGCGGAAGCGGCGCGTCATGTATTTGCGTTGCTCTTTTTCGCCAAATTGATCTTGAAAACCATCTGTAAAAATATAAAACACATCACCTTTTTGGGTTTGGATACTGTGTTTTTTAAATTCTTTTTGTGCTCTGTATTGCGAGCTACCCACAGAGTAGCGCGAGCCTTTGATTTGATGAAGCTGGTTATGGCGTACATAATACAGAGGATTGTGTGCAGCAGCATACTCTACGGTTTGTGCCATGTCATCAATCACCAAACAAACCATGTCCATACCATCATGAATTTGTGCTTCTCCTCTTTTATTGCTGAGGGTTTCTCGTACTTTTTGGTCTAGCTCTTGCAAAATCCAATCAGGGCTGGCAGTTTTGGCTTCGTGCACGATTTCATTGACCAATGAGTTACCCATCACCGTCATAAATGCCCCTGGCACACCGTGCCCCGTACAGTCGGCAGCAATGAGTATTTTTACTTTTCTATCTAAGAGTTGTTTTTCTTCAAACCAATAGAAATCTCCACTCACAATATCTTTGGGTGCAAAATAAATGAAAGCATCTCTAAAATGCTGCACTACCCAATCTGCTTCGGGGATGATTGCCTCTTGAATTTTTTGGGCATATCTGATGCTATTGGTAATGTTTTCATTGATTTCTTCAAGCAGTTTACTTTGGTTCTCAAATTTTTCGCTTAGTGTAAGGATGGTTTTATGCTTCTGGTCAAGAATCTTAGCGACTTCTGTCATGATTTCAGTTTTTTGCTCATTGGTTTCGCCAAGTTTGTTGAGGTTCTCATACATCTTGACAAGACGAATGTTGCGACTAGTAAGCTGTCGTACTTGCCTTTTGAGTTCTTGGTTATCTTCTTGCAAGAGATAAAGTGCTTCGCTAGACTTACTTTTGTTCTCATTGTTATAAATGAATAAAAACAAGGCAAATCCAGAAAACCCAAAAGTAAGTAAAAGAGGGTTTGCAAGGGTCATGGCAGTTGTATCAATAGCAAGTAAGGCAGGCAAAGGCGAGGGCGCATACAGTTGAAAAATCTGTGATAGTGTGATACCAAGCAAAGCAATAAAAATCCAAAAAGCAATATTGGGATAACGCAACAAAAACAAGCCTTCTATCAGTACAAAAAAAAGCCACAAAGTAAAAGGAGAAAAAACCCCACCGCTAAAAGGGAGTAACCAAAGAAAAGCGATTATATTGAGCGATAAAAAGCTAGGAATTAAATACTTAGCAAGTATTCTATGCAGGGTAGGATGCCCCAAAATGAAATTAAATAAGGCGACTATACCGAAACTGGTTGCGAGCAGTGCGTTTCCTTGTAGCCAAGCTACTGCTGCAATGGCAAGGTGTAGTGCAGTATTGAGCCAAGTTAGTTGTAAAAAATATTGTTTTTTATGATGTTTCACCGCTTGTTTAATTGTTAAAAGTGGCAAATTAGGGCTAAAATCTTTGTGTGCTGTCATGTGTATTGTTGGTTGTTAAAAATCAAGATAGTGGCTTTAAATTAGTTGTGCCAAAAATGTACCAAAATAGTATCACTAAAATATTGGTAATTAGCTATTCGGTTGAAGGGCTATCATCAACTACTCTTGAATACGTTGCTCAATTATTTATTTTTAGCATCAAACTAGATGAAAGCACCTACAAAATCAAAAAAAACCGTATTCTTAGCGCGTTAAGAATACGGTTTGATGATTTTTTATCATTTGTCAAAATTTAATCAGTAAAGCGGGAGTTTCGCTGGTGGTATTTGTCTAAAAGGGCTTTGATACTTGACACGCTCTGGGCTATGTCTGCATCTATATCCCCGCTAGAGATAAGACCTTTACGAATGTCATCAAACAGATAATTTTCAGATTTAATCAACATGTTTGAAGTGTAATTGTAGCGACGTACATTACTTGCGTATTTAAACTTTTGCTCCATCATAATTTTTTTAAATTTTGTAAATTAGTAACACTCTAATATACAGCCTTTTTGTGAAACAGCAAAATTTTCTCACGATTTTGACTTTTTTTTTGATAATTTTTGATGATTCGTGCGATTTTCCTCGGTTTTTTGATTTTTTTTATATCAACAAAGATAAGTTTTTACAGTTTTTAGGCTGTCAAGCAAAAGCACAAACACACCTAGTTTTTTGATTTTTGATACAAAAACTATGTTTTGAATTATTAAAAATATAGCTCATCTTTGGCAAATGATACAGAATAGCATACAATATTACAGTACCAACCGATTTTTGGAAGGGGGTACTTCGCAGACTATCTCTTTTGGAGAAGCATTGCTCAATGGCTTGGCAGTTGATGAGGGTCTGTACATGCCCACTGAAATTCCTTGTTTGGCACTATCAACACTTTTTTCACTCCAACATCAGCCTTATCACCGCGTGGCAGAGGTAGTCTTAGGAGCTTTTTTAGGGAGAACATTGCCTCAGGCTGTACTTGCCAAGATGACTCAACAAGCCTATACACAGGCACTAGGCTGGGAGCAAGATGTGAATTTACCCATTGAATGTTATGCACCAAAGCGATTCTTAGCGCGCCTCGATGCAGGGCCTACTGCCTCTTTCAAAGATTTTGCAGCACGTTTTATGGCAAAAGCAATGCAATACCTCAGGCCCAAAGGCCAAAAACTCACCATCTTGGTGGCTACTTCGGGCGATACAGGCAGTGCAGTAGGCGAGGCTTTTAGTGGTCTTGAGGAGATTCAGGTCTTTATCCTTTATCCAAAAGCAGAGGTAAGTCCTATCCAAAAAGCACAATTAGATGCCATCGGGGGCAATGTCCAAGCACTTTGTTTTGAAGGCAAGTTTGATGATTGCCAGCAAATGGTCAAACTGGCTTTTGCAGACCCTAGCTTACAGCACTTGCATCTTACCTCTGCCAATTCTATCAATATCGGTAGAGTGCTTCCGCAGGTAGTTTATTACTTTTATATGTACCTCAAAGTAGTGCAAACCATAGGCGAAGAAGTTAATTTTTGTATTCCGTCAGGTAATTTAGGTAACTCATTGGGTGCTGAAATAGCCAGACGTATGGGTTTACCCATTCGCAAAATTATCATAGGCACCAACAGAAACCGTGCATTCCCTCATTTTTTGCAAACAGGAAAGTACCAAAAGATTAGCCCTTCTCACGACTGTATCTCCAATGCCATGAATGTAGGCAATCCCAGCAATTTGGCACGCTATTTTGAACTGTATGGAGGCACAATTGATAAAAACGGAACTGTACACAAACTCCCTGATGTGGCAGCTATGCAAAAGCAACTAGTAGGTTATGCCTTTTCTGACGAAGCCACCGCCCAAAAAATGAAAGCATTTTACGCCCAGTACCACAGCATTTTAGAGCCACATGGGGCAGTAGGTATCTTGGCAGCAGAACAGTTTTTAGCTGATTTTGCTGAGGAGGCACCTCATCCCCTAATAACCCTAGCAACTGCCCATCCTGCCAAGTTTGGCGAAACAGTAGAAGAAATTTTAGGAATACAAGCCCCTATTTGTCTTGCTCTAGAGCAAGGCAAGCACCGCCCCAAGCACAGCATTGCTCTTGAGGCAAGGTATGAAGTTTTTAGAGATTTCTTATTGGCGTTATAAAAAAGAAAAAGCCACAATCTGCTTGCAGATTGTGGCTTTTTGTAATCTATGTAGGGTTACATTAGGAAAATATAAAAAATACTCCTTACACTACTTTGTTATACATCGTTGATAGTCAATTATTTGATTTAGTAAAGAATAGAAAACAACTTTTACACTTTTGTTATATAAGTCATTGATAATGAATATATTAAAAATTCATAATCTATAAGTCAAAACTTACTTAGGAAAATCTAAAAAATAACCTAGGTTAGTTTGATTTATAAGTTGCTGGTGATGAATACTTTAAAAGCTCACAGTTCACAACTCATACTTTACACTTTCCTTAGCTAACAATTGACAATTTACCACTAACAATTACTTACCCATTCATAGATACCAAGAACTCGGCATTGTCCATAGTACTTTTCATTTTTTCTTGCAAAAATTCCATAGCTTCATTAGAGTTCATGTCGCTCATGTACTTGCGCAAAATCCATACACGGGCAAGTTCTTCCTTGCTCATCAGTAAGTCTTCGCGGCGTGTACCAGAGGCAGGCACGTCAATAGCAGGATAGACACGTTTGTTAGATAGCTTACGGTCGAGCTGCAGCTCCATGTTACCCGTTCCTTTAAACTCTTCGAAGATAACTTCGTCCATTTTAGAGCCTGTTTCTATGAGTGCGGTAGCAATGATAGTGAGTGAGCCTCCATTTTCTACATTACGGGCGGCTCCAAAGAAACGCTTGGGCTTGTGCAAGGCGTTGGCATCTACCCCGCCACTGAGTATCTTGCCAGAGGAAGGTACTACGGTATTGTAGGCACGTGCTAGGCGAGTGATAGAATCTAACAAAATGACGACATCATGCCCTGATTCTACCATACGTTTTGCTTTTTCGAGTACTATGTTAGATACTTTTACGTGTCGCTCGGCTTGTTCATCAAAAGTAGAAGAGATTACCTCTGCTTTTACACTTCTTGCCATATCTGTTACTTCCTCGGGGCGTTCGTCTATCAGTAAGATGATGAGATAGACTTCGGGGTGGTTTTGTGCAATGGCATTGGCTATTTTTTTTAGGAGTACTGTTTTACCTGTTTTGGGCTGTGCTACTATCATGCCGCGCTGTCCTTTACCAATGGGTGCGAAAAGGTCTAAAATTCTAGTCGACATTTCATCTTGCTTAGTGCTCAGTCTTAGTTTTTCTTCGGGGAAGAGGGGGGTAAGGTATTCAAATGGGATACGGTCGCGGATTTCTTCGGTGGTTTTGCCGTTGATAGTTTCCACGCGAAGGAGAGCAAAATATTTTTCACCTTCTTTGGGGGGTCGGATTTGCCCTCTGATGGTATCGCCAGTTTTTAGGCCAAAAAGTTTAATTTGTGAAGGCGACACATAGATATCATCTGGGCTAGCGAGGTAGTTATAATCTGAGGAGCGCAAAAATCCATAGCCATCTTGCATAATTTCTAGTACACCCTCATTTTCTATTAACCCATCAAATTCTCTGATGTTGGGTTTGTCATAGCGTTTGGCTTTTTCGTTTTCAGTCTTTTCTGGTGAGGTATTTTCATCTGCTAGTGGGTCTATATCTATGTCGGGTATGTCGTCCCAGTTAGGTTCTTCGATTTGTAGTTCGTTGTCGTCGGGCTCATCCATTTTGCTAGTTTTTGTGTGAGTGGGTTCTGTGGCGTTTTTTACCTTTTCGGTGTTGCTGTTATTGTTTACATTTTGTCTTTTGATGCGTGGCTTTCTTGTGCCATTTTCTTTTTTAGGTGCTTTTTCTGTTTCTGAGTGGCTAGTTGCACTATTTGTTTTTGGTGTACTCAATGCAGATTCTGGTAAGATAGCTTGCTGGTCAAGAATTTTGTAGATAATTTCTTTTTTGGTAAGTGCTTTGAAGTTTTTCACTTGTAGGCTTTCCGCAATGTCTTTCAGTTCGGAAAGCAGTTTCATGTTTAAGTCATCGATATTGTACATAATACGAAAAATGCGTTTTTTTTAGAGATGATGCAATTTTTTAATTGATATTGTTAGATATGTAAAAAAGTGAGTTGTTGCGTTGATTTTTATTTTAATTATTAAATTTTGACGTTAGGCAATTATTAATTGTATTATTTTGTCATTATGGCATTTGAAAAAAAATACTTTGAAGCCATTAATAAGGTTTTTGTGAGTGTATTGCATTCTTGGCAATGACACAAAACACTCAATAAAATGTATGATTTATTTATTAAGATTATCTAGCTTTCACAATCATACATTTCACCCTTCAATCCCTCTTGATGTTTTTTGCTGATAATTTAAAGAAGCTTATCAAGATTAGTTAACTTAAAAATTAGGCGTTGCTCCTAATTTGACGGCAATTTACCAATATAAATGTTAATCGCAAAAAACTAATCTAAAAGTTGTTAGTTTTTTTTTCTTTCAATCAAAAACCCAATGCAAATGACTAGATTTGCTTATTATTAATGCAAACTTAAATCAAAAGATTGATATATCAAAAAAAATATTTTTTTATCATTATGTTAGAACTCCACAAAGTACGTGAAAACAAAGAGGCAACCATACTAGCGTTACAAAAAAGATACCTTAAAAATGTCGACACATTGATAGAAGATCTCCTCAATACTGATGAAATACGCCGACAAACTCAGGTTCAACTCGATGAAGCAAAAGCCGCACTCAATATACAATCTAAAAATATAGGTGCTTACAAGGCACAGGGCAAAGAAGCAGAAGCACAGCAAGCAATAGAAGCAACTACCCATCTCAAAAGCCAAATTAAGAACCTTGAGCAGCAGATGCGCCTTACAGAAGAGGCTCTTCAGCAGCTACTCTATTCTATACCTAATACACCCCACCAAAGCGTACCCGCAGGCAAAAATGCTGAGGATAATGAGGTGATGCTTGAAGGAGGTAACATGCCCCAACTGCCCGAAAACGCACTCCCTCACTGGGAACTTATCCAAAAATTTGACATCATAGACTTTGAAATGGGCAATAAAGTAACCGGAGCTGGTTTTCCTTTTTACAAGGGGAAAGGTGCAAAGCTACAACGTGCCTTGATTAATTTTTTCTTAGATGAAGCCCAAAATGCAGGTTATACAGAGGTGATTCCGCCACTACTTATCAATACTGACTCGGGCATCGGTACAGGGCAGCTCCCCGACAAAGAAGGGCAAATGTACCACGCTACTGCCGATAATTATTACCTTATTCCTACTGCCGAAGTGCCCATTACCAATATGTTGAGAGATGTAATCCTCTCTGAAGATGATTTCCCAATCAAAACTGTAGGTTATACGCCTTGCTTTAGGCGCGAGGCAGGCTCTTGGGGGGCTGATGTGCGTGGGCTAAACCGCTTGCATCAATTTGATAAGGTAGAAATTGTACAGGTTCAGCACCCTGATAAATCTTACCTAGCCCTAGAAGAAATGAAGCAACACGTGCAAGGGCTTTTAATAAAACTCGAGCTCCCCTACCGTATTCTTAAACTTTGTGGGGGCGATATGGGCTTCACTTCTGCCCTTACTTACGACTTAGAAGTTTTTTCGGCAGCACAAAAACGTTGGCTAGAAGTCAGCTCAGTAAGTAATTTTGAGACCTACCAATCTAATCGCCTCAAGCTACGCTTCAAGGTAAAAGACCAAAAGAATAAGCTCTTGGCACACACACTCAATGGCAGTGCCCTGGCTTTGCCGCGCATTGTAGCGGCTTTGTTAGAAAATAATCAGCGCGAGGGAGGTACTTGGATACACATTCCAGAAGTATTGCAGCCTTACACTCGGTTTGAAAGGATAGACTAACAAAGAACAAATAAAAGAAAAGTGATTCTTTGACAATTTTTGTGATTGTGTGCGATAAGATGAGCTAAATACTGTTTAAAACATAAACGCCAGCAGACTGGAAGTCCGCTGCTACAGATTTCCACAAAAATTGTCAGACAACCAGAAAAGTAACCTCTCGACTATCAGTATTTTGTGTGTTTTGAGAAAAAAACGCCGCACTCTCACATAAGTAAGATGTGAGTTATAAGTTGTGAAATCTGAGCTTTTAATACATTCATTATCAATAACTTAGGCAATAAAAATGTAAAAGTTATTTTTTACTCTTTACTAAGCATCTTGGCTTGTATGCTAAGCAAAAGGCATTTACTAATTTCTTTGCTCGTATTTCTTTTACTTTGATGCTCGAGCGAAAATGCTTGAATTAGGGTTAGGTTTCTTGTTTGATTACTGCCATGCTACACGCAATACTCTTTTACTGCTCCAGTTAGCTTCAAAGGTGAATGTTTGTGTAGTAGCGTCATAAGTAAATTTTGATTTTGCTATTTTTTTGCCATTTACAATGGTTTTTTTAGGTGCTTCTTCCACTCCGAATACCTTGAAAGTGATATTTCGCACTTGGGGCGCATTGCTGTAACTTGTGTTGCCCTTTTGTAAGCTGATTTGCCCACCTTTTGAAGTTTTCTGGTAATCCATTTTCCATAACTCGTATTGATTCTGCTCATAGGCTTTGGCAGTTTTGCCATCATCTTCATAGCAGATAGATTGTGCTTTACCTATTCCTTTGCTGAGGTAAAGTTCTAGCGTCATTACTTTGGAAGTAAACTCTTCTGTATTTTCAAAAACAGGTACTTTAGGGATAAATGCCCCTGCACGCACAAAAACGGGAATCGTCTCGGCCTGAGTCCTGAGCGTAATCCACTGCCCACCCTCGTAGCGTTGTTTTGTCCAAAAATCAAACCATTGCTGGTTTTTAGGTAGATAGACTCTGCGAGTTTGTTGCCCAGCTTCAAAAATGGGGGCTACCAAAAGAGCATCTCCCCAAAAATAGGTGTCATTGATTTCAAAAGTATCTTCCTCTCCTCCACTCTCCTCAAAAAAAATTGGTCGCATCAAGGGCTTGCCTTCAGTATGGTTCTGAAAAGCCATGGTGTAATGGTAGGGCAGCAGCTCGTAGCGGAGATTTATAAACTTCCGTACAATCTGCTGAGTACTATCTGAATAAAACACAGGTTCGGCAGGCACTGCCTCTTGTGCGTGGGGGCGATAAATAGGCTGGAAAACACCATACTGAAGCCATCTCCCATAGAGTTCGTGGTTAGGGGTATCGCCTGCAAAACCTCCCAAATCGGAGTGCATATAGGCCAGGCCTGCTAAGCCCAGGCTCATAGCAAGGGCAGGTTGCGACTGAAATCCACCCCAAGAGCGTGATACATCACCCGACCAAGGGATTAGTCCATAGTGTTGTGAACCTGCAAAACCACCACGCATTAAGATAAATGGGCGTTGTGTGGGAAAATCACGCTCATAGCCTTTGTAAATCATTTTTGCCCAATAATGCCCGTAAATATTATGAACTTCATCAGCAGTTCCAGCTATGTGCCTTATCTCAGCGGGGTGCATTTCGGGTTCGCCGAGGTCGCCCCACCAGCCCGCAACGCCTTGTAGTGTGAGGCGTTTGTATTGTTGCCAAAACCACTCTTGGGCAGCGGGTTTAAAAATATCTAGCAGCCCTGTTCTACCAAAGTAAAAATCAGGAATGATAGCCGTTTCGCCTTGTGCATTGGTGGCCAAGAGTTTGTTTTTTGAGAGGTATTCAAAGTTTTTAGAGTTGGTCAGCACAAAGGGCTGTGTGATGGGTACAGTTTTGATACCTTTGACCAGAAAATCTTTAATCATTTGCTCACCTGTCTGCCATTTTGGGCGATACCAGTCTAAATCGCCCATAGCAACACTTTTTTTGATTTCCCCCTCTCCATACCAGAAGTGGTCGAGCACTACGGCATCAAGGGGAAAATCTTGTGCAGGAAATTTGGCAACTATTTCACGGGTTTGTGCTTCGCTACGGTAGCCATATCTTGAGGCAAAGTTGCCCAACACCCATCGAGGTGGCAGGGGTTGCTTGCCTGTTAGGTCGGTGTAAGCATCGGTAATTTCATAAAAATTTTTTCCAGCTATGAGGTAATAGGTCATTTTGCCTCCTATGCTCTCAAAGCGGAGCTTGCTAGGGTCGGTTTTGCCCAAATCTATAAAGCCTCTGGGGGCATTATCAAAATAGATTAAATACTTTTTAGAGGACATCACCAGTGGAATATTGTAGTTCATCAGCAATGAGTAATCTTCATAAGCATAATGGGCTTTGTTGTAAAGTTCGAGGCGGTAGCCTCTGCGGTTGAGCGGCAAGGCTCTCTCTCCTGTGCCAAAAAGTTTTTCGGTTGGCTCAAGCTGAAAAGTAAAACCTTTCAGGCTGTCTTCCTCAAAAAAACCTTGTGCTTCTTCTGCAACGACCTCTCCCTTGTAGAGAAAGGCGATTTTACAGGGATTTTTATAGACTACTGCGCTCAGGCTAGGTGTATTGAGGCGCAGGAGTGTATTTTCTTCAATCAGGCTTGCTTCTATGGTTTGTGGCTGAAGCACTACAGCGTGCGAAGAGTCGGGGTTTTGTCCTCTGGTTTTTTCAAAGGCTACTTCTATGATTTGGTCTGTAAAAGGGCGTAAGGTCAAGATACCTTCATTGGTGTTGATGCTTAGTATTTGATTTTGCCAGGTATGGCTTTGGTAAATCCTTAGGTTATTTTGGGATAGGCTCGGAAATGTAAAAAAGAGAATGTTTGCAAGAATAAGGATAAACTGCTTCATGACGTATTTTTATTGTTGATAGAACTTTACGAAGCAAGTTTAATAAAAAAACAGGATTATTCATTCATGTTTTTGCAAATCGCTTTCTCAGGTGAGTGCTTGGGGTTGTTTTTCTTGAACAAATGGCTCTGCACATACAAGGCGGTATTCAGATGGGCTGCTTGAGTAGAATTTCTACAAAGAATATTTTGCTATTTCTTTTGAGAAGTAAGACGGTTCGCTTTCCATCTTTTTTGTTGAGAACTTTGTATGCCTCATTAAGATTAATTTGCGAGGTAACTTTATCATCTATGGCAATCACCTCATCACCTACTTTTATACCTGCTTGCTGGGCGGGAGAATCTTTCCTGATATGTCCTATTTTGATAATTTTGTAGTGTGGTGCTTCGGCTATCAGGTCAATGCCACTTGTATTGAACTCAAAAGGTTCTTTGAAATGCTTGTTGGGTTTAAGGATAAGTTCGCTTTTGGGGTAGTTAAATATCAAAAGAAAACGCTTCAAAACTCCTAGCCCTAGGTTGCCTTGTCTGCCTGCTACATTGCGTATAAATCTCAGCGAGGCAGTATCAGGAAACGAAGTAATAACTTTGTCTAGTTCATAAGAACCAATCTTCATTTTTGCTATTCGGCCTACCGACCCAAATACACTTCCGTTGAGCGTGATGCCAAGGTTAGAGAGAATATGTTTTTGCGGTACTTGAATGCTTGGATGTGCGCCCTGCTCAAGCGAGAGAGAGTGCCCTGCGCCTGTATCTAAAATCAATTTGACGGGAATTGTGCCTGTGGCAAGGGTTGCTTCTGCTTGTATGTAGGGCTTCATTTCTTCTATGCTTATTTTGAATCTTTCTCCTTTTCCTTTGTATTTGAAGTGCTGTGGGTGGTAGAAAGTGATAATCCGTGCTGAGTAATCTAATCTGATTACAAAACGGCTGAACAAGTCATGCCCTATTAGGCCATGTATTTTGATACCTGCATATTTTGAAAGCTGTAACACATCTTTTTCAAGCACAATTAAATTGTGGTTAAAGGTTTGGATTCCTTGAAAGCTCATTGAGTTTACATTTACGATACAGCCCTCTAAGACATCATCTATGCCAGCACCTGCTACTTTCACCCTTCTGTTGCAATGTAGATTTAGTTTGTGCATTACTTCAGGGTCTATAATGAGGGTATAGCCCACTCCAGTATCTACTACGAAGTTGAGTGTATCTAAGTGATTAACGGCCATTCTGATGACAAGGAGGTTGTTATGTAATTCAAAATTGACTTTCACCTTCTTTTTGCTGTCTTTTCTAAAATGAAACCCTAGTATATCAAGGGATTGGGCTACACTCAGGGTGCTTGGTATTAGTAAAAATAGGGTAAAGGTTACCCAAAGGACTAATTTTTTCATAAGAAATTTTTTTAACTGCCCAAGGTTTTGCTTTTTGATTGTCTGACAATTTTTGTGATAAATCCGTAACGGCGGGCTTTAACCTGCCGTCCTAGCCACTCAAAACAGACTGAAGTCTGTTTTACAGTACTGCTTCCACAAAAATTGTGAGAGAGCCTACTTTTTCTCTAATTGTGTAGTGAACAATCTCTCAACTTTTGAATTGAGTATTTGTGTTTTGAGACTAAATACCAACGAGTAACGAACTTTGTGTTGGGTATCAAGGTTTAAGATAATAACTTCTTATCAGAATTACAATTTTCTTTCCTTATTCGCTTGAACTCCTGATTTTTTTGAGCTGCTTATTATTTTTAGGGGTTTATCTACGAAACATTTGTGCAAGCAAGCTCTCAATATCTAATTCCTCAAAATTATCCTGCTTGTTAAGGTTTATCATTTTAAGAAATTCACGAAGATGCTTTTTGTCTTGTTCAAAAAGGTCGTTGTTGTGTTTTACATCCTTGAGTACCTTCTGCATTTCAGCTTTGTCTTTTTTTGCTTTGTATTTCAAGAAACTAGGGTTTTTGATAGCTTCTTTGATAACTGAACCCATAGGAGAAAAGGGATTGGTTATCATTGCCCATTCTTCTTCGAGGGCTTTTTTCTGTTCTAGTAGTATTTTATTGTAGTATTTGAGATGTTCTTTTGAGATTTTTTGAATATCTTTTCCTCCTATTCCTTCCAAGTATTCTAGTTGTAGGCGCATGAGTTCAAAGTAATCATCTTTTTCGTAGGCTTCAGTAACACGTTTCATAATTTCAGTTTTTTGTTCTTTGATTGCCTCATCTTGCTCACGGTCGGGGTGAAGTACTTTTACGAGTTCGGTGTAGAGTGTTCGGCTAGTCTTACTAAGTTTTTGCGCTTCGATTTTGTTTTTTTCTTCTTTTTTGAGTTGGCTGGCTGTTTTTTGTTTATTTTCTTTTTGAGGGCTTTCCTCTTCCTCATCTTCTTCCTGCATCATTTTAAAAATTTCATCAAATATATTTCCTGTTCCCTCAAAAAGGTTGTCTATTAGTTCATCATGTTCACCCTCAAACGTTGGTTTTTCATTACCATAAATGAGGAGATTATATTTTTTTTGGAGTGCCTCAATTTCTTCATTTGTATTAGGGAGGTCTTCTATTTCATCAAGAATAATGACACCCATTTTCTCTTTTTCTTTTTTACGAAAATATTTTTCTAGGTCGTGGTTTTTATCCAAGATTTTGATGTACCTTACTTTTTCTTTGAAGATTTTATCAGCCAAGGAGGTAAATTCAGTTTGGCCAATTTTCTGAATTTCCCCTAAGATTGCTTGTGCCTTAGCAATATTCTCTTTTAGCTCTTTGATTTTATTGATTCTACTATTGAAAAATTTTTCATCTCGGCTGAGTGCTTGTTTTTTATCTGCTTTGAATTGCGGGATGAGGTCTTTTTTATTTGACATGGCTTTATATATGATATAATGATGATGTATTTATTGAGTAATGATATTCTTTACAACAAAATTGAATAGCCTGCTTGTTACATCAAAAAAGCAACTTTTAAAGAAAAAGTTGCTTTTTTATAAAATGTTTTGAATAAGTATTTTTATTTTTCTGTTACAGAAAATTCTGTTCTTCTGTTCAGGGCGCGGTTAGAAGGGGTATCATTGGGTACAGCAGGCTTAGTATAACTGTAGCCTTTTACTTGAATACGGTTGGCATCTATGCCTCGCTCTATCAAGTAATTAGATACTGCTTTGGCTCTTCTTTCTGAGAGAGCTTGGTTGTATTGTAAGCTACCAATGTTACAAGTATGCCCTCCTAGTTCTATACGTACTGTGGGGTTATCATTCATAAAGCCATAAAGATTTTCTACCGACTCTTGGTCTGCACTGCGTATTCTGCTTTGGTCAAAATCAAATAACACTCTGAAAGCAAAATCAGGGTCTGGTACATTGATTTTTGAAGTAGCAGGGGTAGTGAGTGTTAGCCCAGTTTTGTCGAGCGGCTTAAGGGTTTGTTTAGGTGCTGAAAGCACGTAAATATCCTCATAGCCCATTCCTGCTGGGTCGTTAGATACATAAAATCCTTTGCGATTGTCCTCAGTGAGTACTAAATGCACATCATCATCGGGCCCATTGATAGGGAAGCCGAGGTTACTAGGCTCTCCCCATTTGCCATCTGATTGCAATACAGATTTAAAAATATCGTATCCGCCCATGGTATTATGCCCTCGTGAGCTGAAGTAGAGCAGTTTACCATCAATACTTAAAAAAGGTGCATCATCATCAAACATGGTATTTACGGGAGTACCTAGATTGACAGCAGGTCCCCAATCGCCATTTTCCATTTTACTCATATAAATATCTAAGCCTCCTAGTCCTCCGAGGCGGCTACTTGCAAAGTACATGGTTTGTCCATCGGCTGATACTGAAAGTGCTGTTTCTTGGTATTTTGTGTTGATGTTGTCATTAAGCTTTTGAGGGTCAGACCAAATTTGAGTGGCTTCATCATAATTAGAGACATACAAATCGCCTTGGGTTTTGCGGTCATCACGGTAGAGGTAAAGTTTCTTGCCATCAGAAGAAAGGGCAGCACCTGCATCATGGTATTTTCTGTTGATATTGAGTGGCTGAGGAGCACCGTAGCTATCTCCACTTTTCTTTGCTAGGTAGATGTCTTCAAAGAAGAAGTCATCACCAAAGTCGCGTTTTGCATTTTTGCCGTTCTCTCTTCTTGACGTAAAGACCATAAAAGAAGTATCACGGGGGATAAGCGGCACATAGTCAGGTTGGTCAGAGTTGATATTTTTCAGATTTTCAATGCTTGCATTGATAGGTTCTTTTTGATAAGTAAGTCCGTTTTCGCACTCTTTCACTCTTTTTTTAGAGAGTTCTAGCATAAGCTCGTTGTTTGCTAAGCGTTCTGTTTTTTCTTTTTCTTTGAGTTTTTCGGTAGCAATGCTAGCTTTTTCTTTTTCATAAACTCCCACGGCCTCTTGATAGTATTTTTTTGCTTCCTCGAAGTTACCGTTTATGTGGTAAGCCTCTCCGAGCATAAATTTAAGGTCATTATTATAAGTAGGGTTGGCATCATGCACCTTTTTGAGTTTGGGCAGTGCTTCTCTTTTTTTAGAAGAATTCAAGTAACAAACCCCTATTTGATAATTGTATTCTAAATTGTCTGGATTTGTCTTCAAAAGCTGCTCATAGAGCTCAATAGCGGTGATGTATTCTTTGTATTTCATTGTGAGGGCGGCATCTCTTGCAAGTGTTTTTTCACTTTGTGCCAAGAGACTGAGCGGCAACGCCATCACCACTAATACGAGGGCTAGGGTGGATATTTTTTTCATAACTCTTACAGTCATTGTAGCATTGAAATTAAAATAATAGTACATAAAATTCAAAGGCATTTACTTTGATTAGTTATTAAAATCTTCTTTTGTATCGGGGATAGCGTTTGCTAGTGAGTATATAGTTAAGGTGTAGCCCTGTTACTACATACATATCGTTGTCTTCGGGTGTATTACCTCTTTTTTGTCCACGCAAGCCTCCATCAACCACTCTTGATAGTCCGGGTAAGCTCTCGATATCGTACTCTCCGTTGCCAAAATCTATCCCAAAAGTATTTACTCTTGCTCCCAAGATTGCGGGGAATTGGCGTGTATCACCACTGATAGCGTGGGTAAGCTCTCCTGAGCGGTTAGCCATTACTCTTGCAAGCCCTTCGGGTAGGTCTCTCATGTCAGCGTAGCGTCCACCTACATCATCTATGTGGTCAAAAAACAAAATACGGAAACCTATTTCAGCACCAAGGTCTAGGCGGTCGCTAATTCTAAACTTCACACCTACTCCTACAGGTACAGCTGCTTGGATAAGAGAATACTGCTTGGCATAGCTCGTACCAAACTGTGGGTCATTGGCTACACTACCTGCCCCTTGCCTTGTAAGCCCTTGCCCTTCGGTGCGAAGAGGACGGAGTGCAACCCATTCGCCTGCCTCAGGTCCGTTGTAATCTTCTGGCACTTTTCCCTTGGGGTTATGATAAAAGCCTGCTATCCCTGCAAAAACATAAGGAGAAACATAACGGCGGCGGTAAAAACGCCCTCTACTAGGCAAAAATTCATACATTACTACCGTTGAAAGCTCAAAGACATCATTGCGAAAGTGCAAATTACGTCCATAACGTCCTACTGACTCTCGTAGCTCTGGGTCGGCAGATTCAAAATCATCTCCTCGCAGCCTGCCATAAGCAAAAGCACCACGTAGAGAAAAGCGCGGACCTAATTTTTTGCTTACCTCTATCCCAAAATTGGGTCTGGTAAATCTTATGTCTGAGCTTATATTTTTTGGGAGCGGTGCCAAGTCGCCATAATAATTAAAAGCGTTCAATGATGCACCAATAGACCAATAGTTCTCTTGGCGTGAGGAGGCTTGGCCAAATACTTGAGAAGATGAGAATACAAGAAACAATGCAATGATAGCGAATAGTCTATATTCTTTCATATTTAGAGTGGGTTTTTAGATTACGTACTTATGAATATGACATTTTACAATCCAAAGGTAAAAAAAAATGTTGGATAATGTAATTTTTATCATTTTTTTTGGAGAATATCTCAATTTTTAGGGTTTTCTTGCAATGGACAATCTGTAATGAGAGGGCTTTACTAACAATAAATGTGTTTTGAGTAACCCGAAATATAAAATAGTTTACATAACTTATGCTTACGGCATGCAAACATTTTATGATGTTTTTGAGAGAGCGACGCTTAATTTGGTGTTATTTATTTGATACGCCTATTACATTGTACTTTGAGTGTCAAAAATAGATAAAATAATTGGATTACAATAAAACCAGAGATTATTTTTGCATTAAATATCAAAATAAATACACTTATGCATCTCGAAGAAGCTCACAATCGCATTGAAGTTCTGACTCAAAAAATCAACTATTACAATCATAAGTATTATCAAGAAGATATTTCAGAAATATCTGATTTTGAGTTTGATAACCTACTCAAAGAATTGATAGACCTTGAAGCAGCATTCCCAGCACTCAAAAAGGCAGATTCACCTACGCAGCGTGTAGGAGGGGCTATTACCAAAGATTTTCCTACCGTGAAGCACCAATACCCGATGCTTTCGCTAGGCAATACTTATTCAGAAGAAGATTTGAAAGATTTTGACAAACGCATAAAAAAAATCTTAGAAGACGAGGGCTTTCAGCTCAAAGACCTTGAATATTTTTGTGAACTCAAATTTGATGGGGTCTCTATTAGCCTGCGCTATGAAGAGGGGCTTTTAAAACAAGGCATCACAAGGGGAGATGGTGTACAAGGCGATGAAATTACCGCCAATATCAAAACCATTAGAAGCATCCCACTGAGGGTAGAGGCGAAAGACCTACCTGCTCAATTTGAAGTAAGGGGTGAGATATTTATGCCCAATCATGTATTTGAGGCACTCAACCGCGCCCGTGCCCATGAAGGCAAAGACCTTTATGCTAATCCACGTAATACTGCCTCTGGCACGCTCAAACTGCAAGAGTCTGCCGAGGTAGCGCACCGTAAATTAGATATGTATGCTTATTTTTTATTAGGAGAGAGGCTACCTGTCAAAACCCATGAAGAAGCCATCAAAACTATAGAAGAATGGGGCTTTCAGGTTTCGCCTACTTACCAAAAGTGCCAAAATATAGAAGAAGTACTTGCCTACATTGCCCATTGGGAAAGCCGCCGCAAAGCACTCCCTCTCGAAACAGATGGGGTGGTCATCAAAGTAAACGATTATAGACAGCAAGAAGTACTGGGCTCTACTGCCAAAAGCCCAAGGTGGGCTATTTCTTATAAATACAAAGCAGAAAGCGCACGTACATTGCTCAAAGACATCACTTACCAAGTAGGGCGCACGGGGGCGGTTACGCCTGTAGCAGAGCTAACCCCAGTGCAACTGGCAGGCACTACCGTAAAACGAGCCTCTTTGCACAATGCCAATGAAATAGAAAGACTTGATGTGAGAGTGGGTGATTGGGTGTTTGTAGAAAAAGGTGGAGAGATTATTCCTAAAGTAACAGGGGTAGATTTTACTTCACGTGGGCTTGAGATAGCTCCTTTGCAGTTTCCTGAGTGTTGCCCTGAGTGCAATACTCCCTTGGTACGCAATGAAGGCGAAGCGGCTTTCTTTTGCCCCAATACCAAGGGCTGCCCCCCTCAGATTAGTGGCAGAGTAGAACACTTTGTAGCAAAAAAAGCAATGGATATAGATTCGCTTGGCAGTGAAACCATCAATGGCCTGCTCCAAAAAGGAATGATAAAAGATGCTGCCGACCTTTATTTTTTGAAATATGAAGAGATATTGGGGCTAGAATTTGAGATTTTTTCAGAAAAAAAAGGGGAGACTACCAAGCGAAGCCTCCAACCTAAATCTGCCAAAAATCTGATTGAAGGCATTGAAAAAAGTAAAACTCAGCCTTTTGAGCGAGTACTTTTTGCACTCGGAGTTAGGTTTGTGGGCGAGACCGTAGCCAAAAAACTTGCCAAGGCTTTCAAAAACTTAGACAGCCTCAAAGCAGCTAGTCTTGAGCAGCTCATAGAGGTAGAAGACATCGGTGAGCGTATAGCGCAGAGCTTGATAGAATTTTTGCAAGATGCAGCTAATCTTGAATTTTTAGATAAACTCAAAAAAGCTGGTCTTAATTTTGAAACCGAGGAAGACAATGCTACTCAAGAAAGTACGCTGCTAGAAGGAAAAACTTTCGTGATTTCGGGCGTGTTCAATCAATTTAGCAGAGATGAACTCAAAGCCAAGATAGAAGCAAATGGTGGTAAGGTGGTCTCTTCAATCTCCAAAAAGTTAGATTATCTCTTAGCAGGTGATAAAATGGGTGCTTCTAAACTCGAGAAAGCACAAAAAATGGAAGTGAAGATGATTTCGGAAGATGATTTTCTGAATATGCTCAAATAATGACCACTACAAGATGCTTCTGACATACAAAACACAAATTATCAACAATTAAACTTCAATAGTCCGCTAAATTTTTGGATAACAAATAAGAAAAAAAGCGTGTTAATTT
>CAYZQI010000015.1:19845-50371 GCA_964480455.1 uncultured Cytophagaceae bacterium | reverse complement strand
AGAGCGAATATACAAATCTTTTTTGATGAGGCTCAACCTAGCGAAACCTAAGTTATATGTTTTGATTTTTTAAAAGTAACATAACAATCAGACTTTATCAAAGCAATTTTGCCAATTAAGCACTTCTAATATCAAAAAAGAAGTGCTTAATTTAAGAGTGAACCAACACAATCACCACAAAACAGCGCAGTACGAGCTTATACATTAAAGCGAAAGTGCATCACATCTCCATCTTGCACAATATATTCTTTGCCTTCTACTGCCATTTTGCCCGCTTCTTTGCAGGCTGTTTCGGTTTTGTAATGCGCATAATCTGCCAACTTGATAACCTCAGCACGTATAAAACCTTTCTCAAAATCAGTATGAATCACCCCTGCTGCCTTGGGTGCTTTCCAGCCCCGCTCAATAGTCCAGGCACGCACTTCTTTAACCCCTGCCGTGAAATAAGTAATGAGGTTAAGTAACTCATACGCCGCCCTAATGAGCTTGCTCAAGCCTGACTCTTCTAAGCCGTATTCTCTGAGAAACTCTATTTTTTCTTCTTCTTCCGAAAGTTCAGCAATCTCGGCCTCTATAGCAGCACAAACCCTAATAAGTTGTGCATTTTCTTGGGCAATTGAGCTGCGCAACTTGGCAACGTATGCATTGTCTTCGTGTAGTGCACCCTCATCTACATTGGCTACATACAGCACTGGCTTGATAGTGAGTAGGTTGAGGTCTTGTACCAATAGTTTTTCTTCGGGGCTAAGGTCAGCACTGCGAGCATTCTGGCCACTTTCTAACACAGCTTTTACTTTTTCATAGACTTCTACCATTTTGAGAGCCTCTTTGTCGCCTGTTTTTGCCATTTTCTTGACCCTCTCAAGGCGTTTATCAAGGCTTTCCAAGTCTTTGAGCTGAAGTTCAGTATCAATGATTTCTTTATCGTTGATGGGGTCTATTTTTCCATCTACATGTACGATATTATCATCTTCAAAGCATCTAATTACGTGTATGATGGCATCTACCTCACGGATATTGGCTAAAAACTGGTTGCCCAAGCCCTCGCCCTTGCTAGCTCCCTTTACTAAGCCTGCTATATCAACAAACTCAATAATAGTTGGAATAACTTTTTGAGGATTGACTAGCTGCTCAAGCACTTTGAGGCGGGAGTCTGGCACCGTTACTACGCCTACGTTTGGCTCAATGGTACAAAAAGGATAATTGGCTGATTCGGCCTTTGCACTAGAAAGTGCATTGAATAGGGTGGATTTTCCCACATTGGGCAAGCCCACAATTCCACATTGAAGTCCCATGTATTCTTAAAATTATTGATGATTTTCAAAAAACGACTAGCTATGCTGCATACTTTGTAGCGTATGCCTATGCCAAGCTGATGCAAAATTAGTAGATTATGGCTGAAAACAGAACTTTTTGGGCTGAAAGCGATAAAGCTTTTAGCCAAAGTTAGCACCTAGAAGACATAAAACTTGTTCAACCAAGCCCCAAAAGTTAATGAAAGGATAAATTGTAAAGTTTTGAGAAGGTATAAAAAAGCTATAAATTTGTGCCTAAACTAAGTAAAAGATACCTTGAAAACATTTTTTAGAATTTTATCTTTCGGAAAGCCTATTACTCGCTATGCTACGCTTTTTTTCTTGTTTTCTGCCCTAAGCACGCTGTTTGGTTTGCTCAACTTTACTTTATTGATCCCCTTGCTTGATGTGCTTTTTGGGCAAGTAGATACCCAAAGCACGGCACTCCCCCAACAAGCTCCTGTCTTTGCATGGACACTCAACTATGCGGTAGCTTATTTTTACTATCTTTTCTTACAAATTGTCAATCAGTATGGAAAAATGGGTGCCTTACAATTTATGTGCGTTACCATTGTGATTTCGGTATTGTGTGCTAATTTGTTTTTGTATCTCTCGCTCAGAGTAAGCGAAAAGCTCAAAATCAAAACCATCAAAAATGTACGAGAGGCTCTTTTTGAACGCATTACGGATTTGCATTTGGGCTATTTTTCGAGCCAGCGCAAAGGCGACCTGACCTCCCGCGTTGCCAATGATGCCACAGAGTTAGAATACTCTATCAGTATTAGTCTGAGCATTATTTTCAAAGAGCCCATTACCTTGATTTTCTTTTTTATCGCTTTGTTTGCTATCTCTGTCAAGCTTACCCTTTTTACACTCATTATAGTACCTATCTCGGGCTCTATTATAGCATATCTCACCAAAAAGATGCGTGCCAAAACTAAACTAGGACAGCAATATATAGGTTACCTTATCAGCATTGTAGATGAAACTCTGGGGGCAATTCGTATTATAGCAGGCTTTAACGCCCAGAAATACATCAGAAATAAATTCGAGATTGAGAATCAACGCTATGCCAGACAGCTCAATTCTATAGCGCGCACACGTGAGCTTGCCTCGCCTTTTTCGGAGTTTTCGGGGGTGCTGGTAGTTGCCATTATTTTGCTCTATGGCGGCAGTTTGGTGCTTGCCGAAAATCCCTCGCTCAATGCCAGCCAGTTTGTAGCTTACATCATTTTATTTTCTCAAATTCTGAGACCTGCCAAAGCCATTTCAAAGGGAATTAGTGATATTCAGCGAGGGCTTTCAGCAGCAGAGCGTATCTTCGAGGTATTGGACACACCCTCACAAATAGAAAATGTGCCCCAAGCCCAAAAACTGATTTCCTTCAATCATTCCATAGAGTTCAGAGATGTATGGTTTAAGTATGAAGAACAATGGATACTCAAAGGTGTGAACTTCACCCTTGAAAAAGGGCAGAAAGTAGCCCTTGTGGGAGAAACGGGCAGTGGAAAATCTACCATTGCCGATTTGATACCCAGATTCTATGACATACAGCAGGGCGAAATTTTGATTGATGGCATCAACATCAAAGCAATAGACCTTTACTCGCTGCGTGCCTTGATGGGCATTGTAACTCAAGAGTCTATTTTGTTCAATGATACCATAGCCAACAATATTGCTTTTGCTGAGGAGGTAAGCCCCGAAGCCATACAAGAGGCAGCTAAAATCGCCAATGCACACGATTTTATCCTTCAGACAGCCCAGCAATACCAAACCTCCGTAGGCGATAGAGGCATGAAACTCTCAGGTGGACAACGGCAGCGCATCACCATTGCAAGGGCAGTACTCAAAAATCCTCCTCTACTTATTTTAGATGAAGCTACCTCTGCCCTTGATGTAGAGTCAGAAAGATTGGTGCAAGATGCCCTCTATCAGTTGATGAAAAACCGTACCTCATTGGTCATTGCGCACCGCCTCAGCACTATCCAAGATGCCGACAAAATTTTGGTACTCAAACATGGCGAAATCATAGAGCAAGGCACACATACTAGCCTGCTTACGCTACCCGAGGGGTACTACAAAAAACTCAATGCAGTCCATTTGTGAGCTTGAACTGTCAGTTCAAAGCACCCAATTATCATACTCGATGGTGCTATCCAGAGAGAAAATTAAGAAATCCTGGACTAGGAGTTCATAAAAAAACTTACATTGATTAACTTTAACAATAAGATTTGTTTTCTTTGTGTTGTGGTGGTATGTATTATGTGAGAACTAAAGATATGAGAAAAAATATTCAATTCATTGCTTTTTTTATGATGTGCTTGGTGGGGGGTATTTCTACACTTTCTGCACAATGCTTGCGCATAGATAGTCTTCAGAGGCAACTTAATGTGGCCTTGGGAGTGCCACGCCTCAATACCCTCAATGCACTCTCGGTAGAGTACAGGTTGGCAGGAAAAAATAGAGAGGCTTTTCAGATGGCCAGAGTTGCACTACAACAAGCCAACACACTCAGTAACCCACTAGGCAAGGCTGCCGCTTATCTCAACTTAGCACAAACTAGCTACACCGAAAATCAGAACGAAAAAGAGGTAAGAGAAGCATTTGAAAGTGCAATTGAGATTTACAAAACACAAAACAAACCTGAGCAGCTTGCCCAAGCCAATGAACTCTACGGACGCTTTTACCAAGACATCTCTTATGTAAACCAAGAGTACCTCAATGATGCACTCAAATACTACAAAGCAGCATTCGAGTATTATGAAAAAAATGATGTTAAAGCAAAAATAGAAGAAGTAGCCAGCCTAATTTCAGAAGTATATTTTGAACAAGCCAATGAGGCAGAGGCACTCGCGTATGCCAAAAAATCTTTTATTGACACTGATACCAAATTTAGCAAGGCGTACATCATCAAAACAGCCCTTGAGGCGCAGGCCACCTCTCAATCGAGGTTCATTTATATACTCATTGGAGGGCTTTTGCTAATGGCTTTGCTAGCAATACTGCTGGTGCGAGGGGTTTTGCAAATGCGCAGAACTACCAAAGTCTTAGAAAAACAAAAACAAGATTTGATAGGTCAGAAAGAAGAAATCAATCAACAAAAAAATGAAATCCAGCTACAAAAACAAAAAATAGAAGAGAACGCCGAGCAGCTCCGAAAAAGCAATGAAAAAACCAACCGATTGAACCGCGATATTATGCTCAAGCAGTATGACCTAGAAATGAGCAGCCAAGCTATACAAGAAAAAAATGAAGAACTCCGACAACAAAGCGAAGAAATCTTAGCACAAAGAGATAATCTCAGCAAACAAGCCCAAGAACTAGAGCTCCAAAAAGAAGAACTCCAAAAATCTTATAAAACCATTACTGTACTTAGCCGAATAGGGCAAAGTATTACTTCTAGTCTCAATTTCAAAGATATTTTTGATACACTCTACGGCTATGTCAATGAAATTATGCCTGCTGATGGCTTTCGAGTAACAGAGTATCACCCCGAAAAGCAAGAAATTGAGTACAAGTTCAACAATGAAAGTCAAAAAAACAAACCACTTATCAGGCTTTCTTCTAATGATACCACCAACCCTGCCGTATGGTGTATTAAAAATCGCCGCTCTATCTTGGTCAGAAAAAAAGAAGACCTCAACCAATTTGAAGGCTTAGATGCCTATTCTATCAACCCAGTGTTCAATTCTATGATTTATTTTCCACTTTTTAGAGATACCGAAATCATAGGTGCGATTGGGGTGTATAGCAAAAAAGAAGATGCCTACAACCATAGGCATATAGATATGATAAAAACGCTCGCCTCTTACACTACCATAGCCATTACCAATGCCGAAACTTACGAGATACTCAATGCAGCCCAAAATCAGTTAGTAGAATCAGAAAAAATGGCTGCACTCGGTAGCTTGGTAGCAGGGGTAGCTCACGAAATCAATACCCCTGTAGGCGTATGCGTTACAGCAGCCTCGCGCCTAGAGACCAAAACCCACAGCTTTGAGCAGGTATTTCAAGAAGGCAAAGTCAAGAAAAGTGATGTGAAAGAATACCTTGAAACTGCCAAAGAAGGTAATAAAATCTTGATGACTAACCTCAGACGTGCCGCCGACCTCGTGCAAAGTTTTAAAAGCATAGCCGTAGAGCAAACCAGCGAAAGCCGCCGCCTCTTCAACCTGAAAACTTACCTCGAGGAAACACTCCTTGCGCTCAAGCCTGAGTTCAAAAACAAACCTTACACCATAGAGCTAGAAGCCGAAGATATCGAGATAGTGGGCTATGCAGGGCCTTTCTCGCAGATTATCACCAATTTAGTGATGAACTCACTCATTCACGGATTTAAAGGGTGCGAAACAGGTAACATCAAAATAAAAATACAACAACAAGGCAAGCAAGTGATTTTGACTTATACTGATAACGGCAACGGAATGACACCCGAGGTGCTGGAGCGGCTCTATGAGCCTTTCTTTACTACCAACCGAGATGGGGGAGGCTCAGGGCTAGGAATGAACATAGTCTATAACCTGACCTTGAAAAAATTGGCTGGAAAACTCAACGCCCGAAGCACACCAGGGCAAGGCGTATTGTTTAGTTTTGAATTTCCGACAGAAATTCCTGAACTAATGGTAGAAGAAAAGTCTAAATAAAAATAAATATCAAAGAAAATTTGAAGTTCTAGGAACTAAGGCTTATTTTTAAAATTCAAAATCAAAGCTATCCTTAAATGAAAATAAAGGCAATAAAAACGAAAAACTTAAATTGAATAAAACCAGACATAACCCCATTGTAAGATGTTAAATGATGATGATGATGACGACTTCTTGTTTGATGATGATGAACTCCCAGAAGATGATGAGTCTTCAGATGCAATAAGCATTGGAGAAACTTGGCAGGTCATGATTGTTGATGACGAAGAAGAAATCCACAATGTAACACAGTTTGCCTTAGGTGATTATACCTACCAAGGCAAAAAACTTAAATTTTTGCACGCTTACACTGGCAAAGAAGCCGTAGAAATGCTCCAGGCAGTGCCTGATGTAGCACTTGTGCTGCTTGATGTTGTCATGGAAACCCAAGATGCAGGTCTGCACACTGTAGAAAAAATCAGAAATGAACTCGAGAACCATTTTATCAGAATCATTATGCGCACAGGGCAGCCAGGGCAGGCACCCGAAGAAGAAGTCATCTTGAAATATGACATCAATGACTACAAAAACAAGACTGAACTTACCGACAAAAAACTCTTTACCACTATCACTACCAGCCTACGCTCCTATGCCGACATCATGGAGATAGAATCTTTTAGACAAAACCTAGAAAAAAAAGTTGAGGAACGTACCACAGAAGTTGTCAAAGCAAAAGAATTTATAGAACAAATCTATAAAGACATCACTTCTAGTATCAATTATGCCAAGCGCATACAAGAGGCAATGCTCCCCCCCATAGAACTTATCAAAAAAAGCCTGCCTGAGCTATTTATTTATTTCCAACCACGCGACAATGTGAGCGGTGATTTCTATTGGTTTGCCGAAAAAGAGGGCAAAATACTCATCTCTTCCATTGATTGCACGGGGCATGGTGTGCCAGGTGCTTTTATGTCGCTCGTAGGTGATGCGCACCTCAACCAAATCGTTAATGTTGATGCCATTACCAGCCCCGATGTCATACTTAATAAACTACATCTCCGCGTGAGACAGTCGCTCAAACAAGCCGAAAATCTTAACAGAGATGGCATGGATATGGCACTCTGCAGCATAGACCCTTACCGAAGGATAATGGAGTTTGCAGGTGCCAAAAACCCTGTAGTCTATATTCAAGAGGGAGAAATCCACCAAATCAAAGGCGACCGAACGCCCATAGGCGGGGAACAACGAGAAGCACAACGCGTTTTTACAAAACATCTCATACAAGTAGATAAACCTACGTATGTGTATATGTTTACAGATGGTTTCCCCGACCAGTTTGGAGGCCCGCAAGACCGTAAATTCATGACCAATCGCCTGAGAAATTTATTTTTAGAAATACATCAAAAACCTTTTGAAGAGCAAAGAGAAATTCTACAGAACACCTTTGAAACTTGGAAAGGAGACGAAAAAAAGCAAACCGATGATGTACTCGTGGTGGGCTTTAAGTTAGACTTTTGAGCCAACTAGTGCAAAGTAATGAACAGTATATTTTTGTTTTGGCTTGTTGCTAGTCGTGGTTTATCCTTACTAATGTAATATTAACAAAAAAAGCAAGCAAATTTTCTAGCACTTTTTTTGTGCCCTATGTATCTAAACGAAAACAAAAACGTTATCAATCTATAAATCACAATAAAGTGTTAAACACAATTTTTACTATGAAAAAAGTTATCATCTCACTCTGTTTTTTAGGTCTAATTAGTTTTTCTTCGTGCGCCAAGCGATATACTTGCCCTACTTATCTGCAAAATACAGAAGAAAACAAAGACCAACGCGTACAACATCAGCCAACAAATTCCGAAAAAACAGACACACGCAACTAACAAGCCTTGAGTACAATCTGCTCAACTGCCTCAAGCAGATTACGCGCCTCAAAATCAGCGTAATCTGTTTTTTTATGCTTTGCCGCTTCATACTTTGCAGATAGCTCAGGCAGGTATATAGTGCGTAAATTTACCTTCTTGGCGGCTATCAAATCTCGCTCACTGTCTCCTACAAACCACGACTGCCCCACATCAATTCTGAACTTTGCAATGGCTTTCTCTATCATCAACGAATCAGGCTTGCGCGTCAGCGAAACACTATCAAAATCAGGATGATAGGGTGCGTAATAATGGGCGTCTATTGCTTGATTACAACGCGACTGAAGATAAGCAAAGCAGCTCATCACGTCTTCGTGTGTATAGTGCTGCTTGGCTATACCCGATTGATTGGTGATGATGACCAACAAAAAGCCACTTTGCTTGAGCATGGCTAGGGCCTCAAGTACTCCCTCTTGAATTTCAAACTTTTCTACCTGATAAACATAATTCACATTGTCTTTATTGATTACTCCATCACGGTCTAGAAATATACATTTATGCACGGTTTAAGTTTTTAATGAATGTTTGAGAAACACAATTTTATCAGATTTTTTACAAATCTAATGGTTTTTTATAACTATCAAGGCATGGCTTGGTATGTGAGGGACTTTCCGTTTTTCCTTACATTGATGCAGAACCCATTGCCTTTGTCCTGAGGAAAAAGTTGGGTAGGGCATAGTGAAAAGTTTTTTTAGCATATACACTTTAACCAAGAGCTACCGAACAATTATTTATTGCAATGCGCTCATTATCATTTACTT
Source organism: uncultured Cytophagaceae bacterium (assembly GCA_964480455.1). Classification (GTDB taxonomy): domain Bacteria; phylum Bacteroidota; class Bacteroidia; order Cytophagales; family Microscillaceae; genus JAABSX01. Next base: position 41,774 of record CAYZQI010000015.1, on the reverse strand, counting down.
ATAATTTTGTGATTTACTAAGAAAAAAGCAATCCCTCACTTAAGCCCAGAAGAGTACCAATTTATTCTAGGCTTTTTGCTACTTTTGTAAGTATGAGTTGAATTTAATAAATGGCATCTAAAAATTATACAACCCTAAGCAATGAACGGAGAGCAAATCCTGAACTATCGCTTACTCGACAAAATAGGTGAGGGCGGTATGGGCAGTGTGTATGTAGCACAACACACCCAGATAGAACGAAAAGCGGCCATCAAAGCTCTGCATCACAATTTGGTGAGCAATCCTCAAATCAGAGAGCGTTTCAAAAATGAAGCAGCTACTATGGCACGCCTCAAACACCCCAATATCGTGGGTCTTTACGATTACCTTGAATCGCCCCAGGGCTTGTTTCTCATCATAGAATTTGTAGAAGGGCTACCCCTCGATCATTATATTCAGAAAATTTCGGGGCCTATCAGCGAAGAACGTGTGGTATGGCTGTTTGGAAAAATATTAGATGGCTTTGCTTATGCCCACGAACAGGGTGTGGTGCATCGAGATATTAAACCCTCTAATCTAATGATAAGCCCCGATGGAAGAGATGTAAAAATACTTGATTTTGGCATTGCAAAGATACTAGGGAACGATTCTAAAAGCCTCACTAAAACAGGCTCGCGCATGGGTACAGTGCTTTACATGAGCCCCGAGCAAGTAAAAGGACAAGCCTTAGACCAACGCAGTGATATTTACTCACTTGGAGTAACACTCTTCCAAATGCTCACAGGCAGATGCCCCTACAACGAAGAGTCTATGACCGAATATGAAGTTTATGACCAAATCGTAAACCATCAACTGCCGCGAGCACAGCGTTTTTATCCACGTGTATCATCACGCATGCAAGCAATCATAGACAAAGCTACTGCCAAAAATCCAGCGGAGCGTTTCTCTTCTTGCCTTGAATTTAAGCGAGCCATAGAGGCAGGGGGGGGTATGGGAGGCACCACGCTTGCCCAAACCCTACCACCCAACACTGCTACTCCCACACCTCAGCAGCAAGCAACTGCCGAGCCTCGCTTCACCAAACGTAAAAAAAAGAGCGATACTTGGCTCGTAACCTTGCTTCTACTGGTTTTCTTGATGATAGGGGGAGTTGCCTTAGTGCTTTTTAACCCCTTGGATATTCCTATGTTTCGCTCTATCAGCATTGCGCACCAGTTCAAAACAGATGACGATTTTGAGCAAGAAATGCAAGAAAGGGTAAAAGAATTCTACAAAGCTGTAGAAAGCCATCAGTTTGAAAATATTAAGCCCTTTTACAGAGCGCAAATAGATAACTACTTCGGAAACCTCAATCGTACTCTTAGCCCTGATATTCAGGCAGCTTATAGAATCTACTGGGAAAAATATGTTGCCGAAAAGCACGAGATTAACTGGGATACCTATGAATATCTGCATGATGAAAATGACAACCACATCGTCAAGTTTACTATGCGCTATTATTTCAAAACCCAAGGAGAAGAGTGGAAAAACCTAAAAGTTAATACTGAAATTCGTTTTGATAATAATTTATTGATTTATCATATTGATAAGTTTTAGGGAGCAGGTAAGCAGTAGTATCCCCCAATCAAATGCGAAGTTTTTGCTAATCAAGGACGGGGTTACTCATAGTGCAGTAAGTTGATTTTTAGTTTATAAAATATCAATTGTGTAGGCTCAAAGGGTTCTCGTGCCTGATAGAAAATAATGATTCTTTGACAATTTTTATGATTGCGCGCGATAAGATGAGCTAAATACTGTTTAGAACATAAATGCCAGCGAACTGGAAGTCCGCTGCTGCAGGTTTTCACAAAAATTGTCAGACAACCAAAATAATTATATTGCTTATTAAATATTCCTTGAATACAAGGCGAACACTTTGTGTTTTACAGACTCGCTTTAGAGAACAATGTAAAATTAACATTATGAATTATCCTAGTGGAAAAGTGTCTTGATTGTAAGTTTGATAGCAGAGATGTTGTAAGCGTGAAATCTTTGAGGAAGATACCCTTGCCGCAAGGTTTTTATCATATTTTTGCGCGCTTTCTACACAATCAGCAAACCTAGCTTAGGAGCGTTGAGAAGAACTTACTACAAAACTATCAGAAAGCCTTTTTTAAGATAAAAACTTGGGTGCATAGGGAGGTGTACACTGACACTGCCATTTATATATCAAAAACTTTTTTCAAACTTTAACCTTTCATTTTTTTCAGCTTCCATTTTGGCACAGTTAAGCTCTATATCGATATTATCAGGGCGGTCAAAAGCACCTTTGGGGTATTTTTTTCTAAGCTCGGGGTCGGCATAGAGTTTTTCAAAAAAACGCCCCCATACAGGCAGAGCGAGTACGGCTCCCTGACCATCTACAATACTTTCGAAGCGCGTAGCACGGGTATCACCGCCTACCCATACGCCGCCCGCTAGGTTGCGCACCATACCCATAAACCAAGCATCAGAGTTGTTTTGGGTAGTCCCTGTTTTGGCGGCTACTTCATTATGCCAGCCCACGTTATTTTCACCTTTGCCGTAGCCGTGTATAAATACCGCAGTACCCCCTGATTTAGTAGTACCCATCATCATATCAAGCATTTGATAGGCCAATTCTTCACTAATGGCACGCCTTACTTCGGGTACAAACTCTTTGACAAGGTTGCCATAACGGTCTTCTATGCGTGTGATAAAAGTAGGCTCGGTATGGTTTCCTCGGTTGGCAAAAGTAGAATAAGCCCCCAAAAGCTCAAAAATAGATACATCACTTGTGCCTAGGCAGATGGTAGCGGTAGTATCAATAGGACTTTTAATGCCCAAATCGCGAGCATATTCTATCACGATTTCAGGGCCTATTTTTTTCATCAGCCCTGCCGCAATAGAATTGGTAGAAGTAGCAAGCCCTTGTTTTAAGGTAAGCCAAGCCCCGCTATAGGCAAGGTTTGCATTTCTAGGACACCAAGGACCTGGAAAACATACTTGAGTATCTTGTAACTTGTAGCAAGGTGTGTAGCCATGGTCTAGGGCAGCTGCATAGAGAATAGGCTTAAATGTAGAGCCAGGCTGACGCTTTGACTGATAGACGTGGTCGTATTGGAAGTGTTTAAAATTATTGCCCCCTACCCAAGCCTTCACAAAGCCTGTTTGAGGCTCCATCACCATAAAACCCGCTTGTAAAAAGTGTTTATAATATCTGATAGAGTCCATAGGTGTTAGGGTAGTATCTTTTTCACCTACGCGGTCGCCTTTCATGTAATAAACCCTCATGCGTGTGGGTGTATTCATATTTTCCATGATTTTGGCTTTGTTGCCATTGTATTTTTTATTGAGCCACTTATAGCGGGTGCATTTACGGGCTTCGTTTTCTATAAATCTGGGTATTTCTCTGTTCCAAGCGTCCACCCAAGGGTTACGTCCTTTCCATCTGCTGTAGAATCTTGCTTGAAAAGAGAGTAAATGTTCATAGACTGCTTCTTCGGCATATTTTTGCATTTTAGCATCTATAGAAGTATATATCCGCAAGCCATCACTGTAGAGGTCATAGCCGTTTTCTTCTGCCCATTTTTCAAGGAATTTTTGAGCCTCTACCCTGAAGTAGGGAGCTACGCCACCTACTTGCTGTACTACCCCGTAGCGAATTTCTATGGGGCGATTTTTGAGATAATTGCACTGTGCATCTGTCAGAAAGCTGTATTTGAGCATTTGTTCTAGCACAGTATTTCTTCTATTTTTTGAGTTTTCGGGGTTGAGTATGGGGCTGTAGCGTGTGGGGGCTTTGAGTACCCCTACCAATACGGCAGCTTCTTCGGCACTTAGCTGGCTAGGGTGTTTATCAAAAAAAGCCTTAGCGGCGGTGTGTATTCCAAAAGCATTGTGTCCGAATGCTACGGTATTGAGGTACATTTCTATGATTTCTTGCTTGGTGTAGCGTTGCTCTATTTTGACCGCAGTGAGCCATTCTTTGGTTTTGATGACCAGCATTCCAAGGCCTGGTACATCATGTAGTGCGCCTTCACTCTCCTCGCCACGGGTGCGGTAGAGGTTTTTGGCTAATTGTTGGGTGATGGTACTGCCTCCCCCTTCACGCCCTAGTGAAACAGCAGTACGCAAGATAGCCCAAAAGTCTATGCCTGCGTGTTCTTCAAAGCGTATGTCTTCTGTGGCGATGAGTGCATTGACGAGGTAGGGAGAGAGTTCCTCATAAGTTACTGGGGTGCGGTTTTCGCGGTAGTATTTCCCCATCAATACATTGTCGGCGGTATAGATTTCTGAGGCGAGTTCATTGCGAGGGTTTTCTAAGATGGTAAAATTGGGGATTTCACCAAACAAGCCTAGGAAGTCGTTTTCGAGAGCTTTGAAATATGCCCAAGTACCGAATACAAACATTCCGAAAGCAATCCAGACAAAAAGAATGGCTTTAAAATACTTTCCTTTGATTAATTTGAATTTCATAAGCACTTTGGTTTGTAATTTCTATTTTACCACAAAAATACAAAAAGAAAATATTTTTTCTGATTCAGTTGCTATTTTATTTTAGTCAGTAGTCCTTGGGCGCGCTCCAAGAGCTCACTGTCAGGATATTTTTCTGTAAAAGTTTGTAAATCATTTTTGATAATATCTCGGTTGGTGGTGGTTTTGAGTTCCACGAGTATTTTCAAAAACTTTACTTTGTCTTCTATCAGGTTGTTGGGATACGCTCTTTCAAGGCGGTCTATGGCATCATGCGATAGTTTGTATTGTTTGGTTTCGTAAAGAGAGTAAGCGGTTTTGTAGAGTGCTTTTACTTTTTCTTCATTTTCGCGGGCTTCTTTCTCCCAGTTGGGGTTCAAGATGCGTTTGGTAAATTGCGAATTAGGAAAACCTTTGATGAGTTGATTTTTGTAATCTTCAGAGGCAGTAGGTTGTTTTAGGTCTTTGTAGATAAGATACAAGAAGTAAAGCACCTCTGGCTTGTGGGTAGTTTGTGGAAATTTGTTGAGCAGAATCTCAAAAAATTGTGCGGCATTTTTGGGTTCTAGTAGTTTGAATCGGTAAATTCTACCAATTTGATAGGCAGCTTCTTCTATTTGCTTGCTCGAAGCCTCGAGTTCTTGGTCATCTTTGGGAAGAGCCTCATAAATGGCGGCCCTGCGCTGCTCTACACGCTTTTGGATTTCTTGTTTTCTGAATACCTCTGGGTCTATTGCATAGCTTTGCTTGCCTGCGGTCTCAATGATGCCTTGTAATGCTTCGCCTCGTCTCCAGTTGTCGGCAAGGGGTCTTCTTCCAAAACGCTTCACAAAAGCCTCTTGCCCAAACTGTACACTGGCAGGGTTGTAAAAATACCATTGGTTGTTGGGTAGCTCACCTAACGTACCTTTGTTATTTTTTTTCTGGCTTTGTAATTTTCGTTGGCGAGCTATTTCGGCTTCTATTTCATCTTGTCGGCGGGTTTCCTCAAGGGTAAGTTGGCTAGTGATGTAATCAGCCCTCACGATGTCATCCATTTTGTAGAGACGTTGGAGGCTATCTTGGGTACGGTAGATGTTGAGCTGTGTTACAAACTCCTCGAGGGCTTTGTGTCGGCGTTCTATTTGTTGATAATTTTCGGCATTTTGTGGCAGGCTAGTCATCACACTGTCGTAGTAGGTTTTGGCGAGTTCATATTTTTTGAGTGGGTCGTAGTGGAGTTCGCCTAATTTGAGGTAAGAATAGGCTTTTTGGAGTGGGTTTGTACTGCTTTTTACTGATTCGTTGAGGTAGTTGAGGCACAGAGGCATGTCGCCTAATTTGAGCTCGAAGAGTGCCATTTCATAGTAAATTTTGTCGAGGTAGTCTTGATTTTTTTCATCGACAAGTAGTTTTCTATAAAATCGGAGGATTTTTTTTTCGTTATCTTTTCCATTGATCTCTGAAACCTGTGCTGCATACAGTCTTGAATAAAAAGACAGTTCATAAGAGGGATTATTTTTTAGGACTTTTTTATAGTTGGCATTGGCGAAGTTATTTTTCTCTAGGGCTTGGTAGATTTGCCCTAAGATAAAATGAACCCTGGCTTTTGCTTCGCCGCTGGGCATAATCTTAACAGCCGAGCCTAGACTTTTGGCAGTTTCAATTATGCCATTTTGTTGTCTAAAATAATGCCCTCTCATGAGTAAAAACTCAATTTTTTCGGGTTTTTCTAGGCGGCGTTTTCGGATAGCTTCAAGAGCGGCACGGGCAGATTTATAGTCTTCAATTTGAATGTAGGTGCGCATTAGCTCAATCAGAGCTTGGTTTTGGGTGGGTTTGTCCTCACTTTTGGTATTGATATATTTGAAAGTAGCAATGGCATCATCATAGTCGCGCAGGTAGTGCCTTGCCTTACCTATGAGCAAGTAGCTAGGGTGAAGCCAATGGCTGTTTTCGTGCAAGTTTTTGACATTGGCGGCTTTCTTGATGCAGTCTTGCATTTTAGTATCGTGTTTTTGAAGGTAGGCAGTGTCCACATAGGGCAAGACATCAAGCACACGGTTGTAGTTTTCTACTCTATTGTCAAATATGTCTTTTTCGGTGAGTTGGATAGCTTCTCTTGCCAAGAAATAAGAATTATATTTTGCATTGAGGTTGTGCCAATTGCGAGGAATGAACTTGGTACTTGTTTGAGAACAAGCTCCTAACAACAGCAACCCGCTAAAAAATAAAATAAAAACTACTTTAAATTGTATTATTTGGCGTAAATGAACCATAATCTTTAAAATTATATTAGCTTTGCAAAAAATTTTAGATTGAAATGTTTTGACAATTTGATTAAGTTATTCAAATAAACATTACCTAAATTTCAATTAATAAAATACTTGACACCACCACCACACACAAAATTTATACTTAAAACAAGATAGGTAGTTTTCATTTACTAGATTTTGAGTGATAAGCCAAAAATGGGTCTTCATTCAAAAACTTACTTGATAGGTAAAAACTGCTATCAATTGAAATATAATTCAAGAGTAAAAGTTCTACTACTAACAATATAAACAAATGCTTGCTAGACAGATTGGCAGCTTACTTAATTAAACTGTGAAGATACACAATAAATTTTTTACTTCGCTTTGGTGGACAGAAAAGTTTGCTTTACTGATAAGAAATGAAGAAAATTTATCGGACAGGCGTTTTATGGTTTATACACCACTGAGGGTAGCTTTATTTGTTGTTTTGTTCTTTTTTGTCTGTTTCTTTTTAGGTATTGTGGCTTCGCAAATACTTATTGGCGGGGCAGCAGGCGCACCCCAAGAGGCAAAGCTCAAAAAAGACCTCACACGCATGCGACAGGCAGTAGATTCCCTTACGGCACAGTCTGAGATTCAGACAGAATACCTCAACAATATCAAAAACCTGCTAGGGGGTGATGTAAGATACATGAAAACTGACAATCCTTACCAAAAAACCAATACAACAGACACACTAAATAAAAGAAAAGCAAGTGCAACCTCAGACTCGAGCCAGCCTCAAAAAATTGACATAGACTACCTCAGCGAGGCCGACCTCAAACTCAGAAAAGAAATGGAATCGCCCCACAGTGCTGCAAAAGCTACACTTCCCTCTGACCCAACAGAGGAAATGACACGCTTGTATTTATTTAAGCCCGCAGAGGGTATTGTATCTGATAAGTTTGATGTCAAAAAGGTACATCTGGGCGTGGACATAGTTGCCCCACAAGAAACTCCTATCAAGGCAACTGCTAGCGGAACAGTAGTCATGGCTTCTTGGACAGAAGATACAGGCTATGTACTTACAATTCAGCACAGCAACGGGCTGATTTCGGTCTATAAACACTGCCTGAAACTACTCAAAAAAAATGGGCAAAAAGTACAAAAAGGGGAAGTGATAGCACTCATCGGCAATACAGGACGCATTACTACTGGTCCTCATCTACACTTTGAACTATGGCAGCATGGGCAAGCACTCAACCCCGAAAAATGGATTCAGTTTTAAAAAAATATCCTTCATTCAAAGGATATTATTATTGATAATTTATTTGTAAGGTATAATATTGCCTTTTTTTAAATTTTTTATTTTTTAACTAAATGACAAAGATATGATTATGGCCATGTTTGGAAATAGCGGTAATACAAAAGAGCATCAAAAGGAAGACGCAACAATGGCAAGCTCACAGACGCTCATAGGCAAGGGAGCTTTTTTGATGGGAGATATGCAAATCTATGGCACACTTCGTTTAGATGGCGAAATGGCGGGAAGTATTGTGAGCAAATCAAGAGTAGTGCTTGGCGAATCTGCCAAATTAATGGGTAACTTAAAAGCGCAAAATGCAGAAATCTCTGGAGAGATAGAAGGAAATCTTGAAATTGTAGAAATTCTTACCCTCAAACCTACTGCTCACATCAAAGGAGACATTGCCTGCAATAAACTTATCATTGAGCCTGGGGCTAAATTTAATGGGAAATGCGACATGAGCCAGCCCATCAAAGAGATAAAAATAGAAGAAAGAAAAGCTACCTCTCCTAAGAGCAAGCCCATCAATCATGAAGAAACCATCAAGCAAACCAACACCTCAAAAACCGCTTAGAGAGTTACAAATATATACGCGCTATGCTGGTGTCGCTTTTCAGATGGCAATACTGATTGGCTTGGCAGTATGGGCAGGTATTTGGCTAGATAAGCAAGTAAAGATAGATTTTCCTATCTTTACAGTAGTATTTGCCCTGATGAGTTGCATAGGTACGATGGTGGTGCTAATCAAAAGTCTGCCTAAATACTAATAAAAAAACGTAACTATTTAGGCACTTGATTTGGAATAATATTTTAAGTTTTGGCTTTTAAAAAACAATTATTTTGTGTTTTAGAGTAGAACTTACTAAAAGTATTGCTAATATTTTTAACTTTTTTATTGATAAAAATTTAAGCATATATTATATTGAAAATAAAATTAAAAATAGTATAATAGTTTGATTGACTAAACAAATTAAAATAATATTACTTTTGAGTACCTAAATAGTTACAAAAAAACAAAGAAAAACTACTAAAATGATAAAAGTACAGATAGGCATTGTCATGGGGAGTAAGTCTGATTTGCCAGTCATGCAAGATGCAGCCGAGATACTGCAAGAATTAGGCGTAAGCTATGAAATAAACATTGTGTCAGCACACCGTACCCCTCAAAAAATGTTTGATTATGCCCAGAATGCACACCAAAACGGGCTGAAAGTAATCATAGCAGGCGCAGGAGGAGCAGCCCACTTGCCCGGCATGCTTGCCTCACTTACTACCTTGCCCGTGATTGGTGTGCCCGTGAAATCAAGTAACTCCATAGACGGATGGGACTCTGTGCTTTCTATCTTGCAGATGCCCAATGGTGTGCCCGTAGCTACCGTAGCCCTGAATGCTGCCAAAAATGCAGGTATCTTGGCTGCACAAATCCTTGCAACACACCAAGCCGATATTCATCAGAATTTAGTGCTTTTTAAACAGCAATTGCAAGAAAAGGTATTTAAAGATACCCAATCAGTGGCGAGTTTTTACATTCCCAAAGGTTAAAAAAATGATTCTTTGACAATTTTTGTGATTGTGTGCGATAAGATGAGCTAAATACTGTTTAGAACATAAGTACCAGCGGGCTGGAAGTTCGCTGCTACAGATTTCCACAAAAATTGTCAGACAACCAAAAAAATTAAAAATCAGTTTTTAAAAGCAAAAAAAAGATGGTATACATATTTCTTTGAAATTTTGTGTGGCACTTCTGAAAATGCACCCATGAAATCATCAATAACAACACATAAAATACATCAAAATATCGCCTTATGTAGCTTTGCAATTATCGCCCTAATTGCTTGCTTGTCAGTAAGTTGCTCAAATCAAATGCAACCCGATGGAGGACCTAGGGATAGCCTAAGGCCTTTTATCACGAGAAGTATCCCAAAAGACCAAAGTATTAATTTTAGGGGCGAAAAACTCATCATAGAATTTAGCGAGTGGATTCGTGAAAAAAATCTCAGACAAGAACTCCTCATCACGCCGCCTGCTACCCAATACACACACAAAATTACTAAAAACCGCCTCGAGATTACTTTTGAAGATACACTGGTTGAAAATACTACCTACAGTTTCAGTTTTAGAGAAGGCATAGAAGACATCACCGAAGGCAACAAAGCAGTCATAGATACACTCCAAAATCTCCCCCTCAAAGTAGCTTTCAGCACGGGGGCAATTATAGACTCTATGAAGGTCTCGGGACAGGTAAACAATCGCCTCAGTAACAAAGTAATAGAAAAAGCAATCATTGCACTCTACCGTACTGATGATACCCTGACTTTGGATAAGCACAAACCTTACTACTATACCCTTACTGATAAGGAAGGAAATTTTAAAATTGAGAATATCAAAAGTGGAGCATATAAAATATATGCTTTCTTAGATAAAAACAGTAACAGCATTTATAACGAACCCGAAGCCATAGACTTTCTGCCCGAAGTGCTGAACTTTAGCGCAGATACTGCACATATTCACGACCTCAAGCTTAGCCTCGTACAAGAAGACCATACCGTGCCTGAAATTAAGAGTAAGAATACAACAGAAACAATTTTTCAAATAGAGTTTAATGAAGGACTAAAAGAATATGTGGTAAAGGCAGTCAATCAAGCTGATGAAGATGAAATATTTTATGACTTAAAGAAAAAGGGAACAACATTGAAGTTTTATAATGCTAAGAAATATACTGATACCCTTGCTGTGCAAGTAAGTGCCATAGACTCGGCGGGCAACCGCTTAGATACTATACAACGCTTTGCATTTACAAAGAGCAATGAAAATGAAGGAAGAGGAAGACGCAAACAGACCGAAGTAAGTACTAGCTCGCCCTTCAATTTTGAGATAAAACCCGCAGGGCAAACAGGTTTTGAGAAAACATTCGACCTGACCCTCGAATTTGAAAAACCCGTGGCATTGGCTGATTTTGAGAAACTGCGCTACCTACCTGATGGCGATAGTACGCGTATAGCTCCTTTGATACAAAAAGATAGCTTACAGTTTTATCAATGGAACAGCACCCGCTCAGTGCTGCGCATTGCTTATCCTCAATTTTTTTTCAAAGAAAAGATTAGCATCATAGCCGATACTGCTGCCTTCATTTCTATTTTGCAAGATTCTAGCCGATTGTTTACCAAAACATTTGAGCGCAAGCTAACCGAAGATTTTAGTAGTATCTATGGGGAAGTAAATACAGAAAAGCCTTTTTATATTTTGCAACTACTCTCAGAGAGCAACGAAGTACTCTCTCAACTCATCAATCCAGTCAGGTTTGAGTTCAACTACTTGCGTCCGGCTACCTACAAGCTGCGGCTCATCACAGATAGCAATCAAAATGGGCAGTGGGATACTTCTGATTGGAAAAACAATGTGAGGGCGGAAGAAGTATTTTTTCCTATTATGCCCAACGAAGGTAGGCTGAGAGAACGCTGGGACATAGAAGTATTGATTGATTTTTAAGAATAATTATTTAGTCAGATTTTAGTTCTCCTATAATGCGTTCTTTTTCTTGAAGCTGCTCCATAAAATCAAGTTTCATTTTTTCCATTCTGATACGTGCCTTGCCTTCTACCTCACGGATACGGTTGATGACATCGCGCTTGCTCATTTGGAGTTCATTTAGTTGCTCTTTGATTTTAAACTCTTGCTCCTTTTGTTTGGTGATGTCATAGCCTACTATCTGGATACTTTCAATCATGTTTTGTTGGTTAAAGATGGGGTAAATTACCTCATAAATCCAAAACTTATTACCCTTTTTATCATATCGGACAAACTCTCCTTTCACAAACTGCCCTACCAGAACGCTGTTCCAGTCATTTGCTACGTTTTTATCATCTTTGCGAGGTCCTAACAAAATGCTAAAGTGCTTATTCAAAATCTCAGCGGCTTGGTAGCCTGTTATTTTGAGCATCAGTTCATTTACCCTAATGAAATGTCCTTGTCTGTTCAGTTCCATTCGCACAAAGGCATTGTCAAGTGCTACCAATTGTGCTTGCATTTCGGTGGCATTTTGCTCTAGCTTAGTTTGAGCGAACATAAGTGCCTCCAAGGTTTGTCTATTTTCTTCTTCCTGAGCTACCATTTTCTCTGCCATTATTTGTGTATCTGTGAGGAGGGCTTGTGTTTCTGCATCAGTTTTGAGGCGTGCAATGGTAGCAGAAATACTTTCAGCTACTCTTTTGATAAAATCTACCTGATAAGTTTCTAGGGCCTGAAAGCCTGCCAGCTCTAGCACCCCCACAAACTCTTGGGTAGTAACTAAGGGCGCAAGTATGATGTATTTAGGTTTTGATTTGCCCAATCCAGAGGTAATCTCAACATAATTTTCAGGGATATCGGTCAGGATTTTGAGTGTACCTTCGCGCCATACCTCACCTACAAGGCCTTCGCCATAGCTGAAAGATTTATTAGGATATTTGCTTCTCCCAAAAGCATAGGCAGCTTTGAGTACGAGTTGTGGGTTGTTTGGGTCATTTTCTAGCACGAACAATCCTCCCTGCTGAATATCCAAGTATTTTACAAGATAGCCCAGCACGGCTTCATAAAAGTCACGGTTTTCTTGTTGGCTATTTCTAAGGATTTCTGTAAACTGTGCATAGCCTTCATTGAACCAGTTACGCTGTCGGTTTTCTGTGGCAATGCTTTGCAGACTTTGGCGCATACCTACCAAGGCTTTGCCCAGTGTGCCTTTGTCTGTAAAGACATTGATTTGAGAATCAAAATTTCCTGCTCCTACCTGTTCGGCAAGTTCTTTTAAATGGCTAAAACTTTCTCTCAGTTTGATAAGATTATGGCGTAGCTGTTGAGTTTCTTTGAAGGTTTCGGGCAAAGGGGTAGGAAAATCACCCTCAAGCAAAGTGCTGGTGTATTGTTGCATCATTTTCTGCTCTTGTAGGAGTTCTCTGATGAGCAAATAAGTAATGGCTAAACTTGTAAGAAAAGCCAATAATACTGTTGCCAAGCTCCAGTCTCTTGCTTTTTGAGCACTTAGCTCTACTTCTTGTAGAGCAAACTTAAGGTTACTTTCTTGGCTGATAGACACATTGAGTAGTTCTAACCTTATTTTGTTGAGCCTCAGGTCAAAGTCTTTATCAATACTGATAAGTTTTCTATCTTCATTGCGTGGGTTAGAGAACCCATACTGAAAAAATAGCTCCCAGTGTTCTTGTAGCATCATCAAATCACGCCGCACATTTTTGACGCGCTCTTGGGTTTCTGTATCAGGGATTTGCTGCACAAGCCTGCTGAGGGAATCCATATAGACCTCAAGCCGCTCGTCCCAAATGCCCTGAGCACGCGCGGCAATGCTTTTATAGTCTAGCAACAAGTAGTTATAGCCCAAGTAAGCCACATAATTTAGCTCTGCTTCTACCCTGAGGGCAGTACTCTGCACAGCACGGTACTGTGCTACTTGCTTGCGAGTAGCTTGCCTAAGTATATACAACTGGTAATAAATCACACCAATTCCTACACCTACCATTAGCAAAACAACCGCATACCGGCTTATCAAGCGATACAAGATAGATTTTCTTGTCATATCATCAATGCCTACTTTTGAGGAAATACCTCTACAAGGGTATCTTTTTACTTTTTACAAATTTATGATTTTCTTTCAAATACAATGCTGTTTTTTGGAAAGATAATAAAAAAAGCACAACAAGCACGCTCATCAAATAAAAAATACAAGCTGTCTAAAACTTTTTAGCATAAACCCCTATGGACAGCAGCTAACTTGCTCTGCTCTCTTTGCGCTATTACTAACTTAGCCTACAACAACACCCAAAATACTGTTGATTTCTTTGGTGCTGATTGGCAATACTGATAAATGTCATTGTAAAAATGTTTTTCAATCTTGATATTTGAAACATTATAATTTAATTAAAAGGATTTATGGCTTCTACTTCACAACAAACTTCTGGGCGCGGGCTATCACGTTTAAAAGAAAAATGGGGCATTCAAGGCACTACTCAGGTTATACTCATTCTGATAGTCTTTAGTTTGGCAGGCAGCACTGCTGTAGCCCTCAAACAGGTTTATTTTAGTGTTTTGGGCTTTGATGAAAACACTAACTTCTGGATTAAGACCGTAGCCTATTTACTTTTCTTGTTTCCAAGCTATCAAATACTATTGCTGATGTATGGCTTCTTATTGGGTCAATTTGGTTTCTTTTGGCAAAAAGAAGTAAAAATGGTAAGTGCCATTCGCCGACAATTTACTACTCGCTAATTTACTTATGAAAAAATTACAACCTGCCCTTGAGCCCCAAGGGCAAGCTCAAACACAGCAATGCTATCATTGTGGCGAGCCTTGCCAAAATGATACTATCCAAAAAGATGAAAAGCTATTTTGCTGCCACGGCTGTAAGACCGTCTATGAAATCTTGGCTGAAAATAATCTGTGCAATTATTACCAACTTTCTGAACAGCCTGGTGCGCCACAGCGCAACCGAGACTTTGGGGAACGTTTTGCCTTTTTAGATAAACCTGAAATAGCACAAACCCTACTGGCTTTTGCCAGCGAAGACCTCGAGAAAGTTACGTTACTCTTGCCCAATGTGCATTGTAGCTCTTGTATTTGGCTTTTAGAAAATCTCTACAAAGTGCATCAAGGCATTACTTACTCAAGGGTAAATTTTTCTAAGCGTGAAATCAGCATCAGTTATAATCCACAAAAAATCACATTTAGGCAGGTAGCAGAGTTACTGAGTAGCTTGGGTTATCCCCCTCAAATCAATCTGCAAGACCTCAAAAGCAAAACACAAAAGCAAGAAAATCTGAGCTTGTTCTACAAAATAGGGATTACGGGTTTTTGCTTTGGCAACATTATGTTGCTCAGTTTTCCTGATTATCTTGCCGTAGAAGATTGGGTAGAGGAAGGCTACAAATACTTCTTTGGCTACCTTAATATCTTGCTGGCATTGCCCATCTTTTTCTACAGCAGTGCAGAATACTACAAATCAGCCTTTAAATCATTGCGTGCAGGCGTTATCAACCTTGATGTACCCATCACTTTGGGTATTTTTGCCCTTTTTGGGCGTAGCTTGTACGAAATCCTGACCTTTACTGGGGCAGGTTATTTAGACTCTTTGGCGGGCCTACTATTTTTCTTATTAGTAGGTAAGTGGGTGCAAAACCGCACCTATGAGCGGCTTTCTTTTGATAGAGATTATCAATCTTACTTTCCACTTGCCATTCAAGTACGCAATCCTCAAACCGATGAGGTAAGCATTAGTATAGTTACTGCACTCAAAAAAAATGACATTATCCGAATCCGAAACCAAGAACTTATCCCAACAGATGGTATTTTGATTAGCGAGAAGGCTTTTATTGATTACAGTTTTGTGAGTGGTGAGGCAGAACCCGTAGAAAAATCACAGGGCGACTATCTCTATGCTGGGGGTAGGCAGGTAGGTAGTATGATAGAACTTGCTGTCCAGAAAGAAGTTTCGCAAAGCTACTTGACTCAACTCTGGAATAGTGAGGTATTTCAAGATACCAAGACAGACAAAATTCATAAACATATCGCTATTTTTAGTAAATACTTCACCCTTGCTACTTTGAGTATTGCCTTTGGTGCGGGGCTATTTTGGTATTTTCAAAATTCTGCTATAATGTGGAATGCCTTTACGGCCGTTTTGATTGTGGCTTGCCCTTGTGCCTTAGCATTGGCTACACCGTATGCCCTTGGCAATGCAATGCGTATCTTAGGACGTAACCATTTCTATCTTCGCAACAGCGATGTAGTGGCACATCTTGCAGAAGTAGATCATCTCGTTTTTGATAAAACGGGTACTATCACACACAACGACAAGGCAGCAATCAGCTTTGAGGGTCAGTCTTCAATCTCTGAACAAGATAAGATATTGATAAAATCATTGGTAGTACACTCCACTCACCCCCTAAGTAGAAAAATAAGTCAATACCTTTGTGATGTGCCCATGCTTGAGGTAGATTACTTTAAGGAAATAGAAGGAAAAGGCATTTATGGTAGGGTGCAGGGGGTTAGCCTGAGAATAGGTGCAAGAGAGTTTACGAGGGCCTGCCAAATAGAAGAAGATGAAGAAACACTCAGACCTGCTGAACTTGCCTCGCAAGTCTTTGTAAATTTACAAGGGGTATGCTTAGGGCATTTCACCATTCATAATGCTTACCGCGAAGGACTTTCAGAAATGGTTGGGTATTTACAAAAAGATTATCAAACTTCACTCATCACAGGCGACAATGCCTCCGAACAAGAACGTTTGTTAGCCATCTTTGGAAAGAAAGAGAAATTACTTTTTGAACAAAAACCTCTTGATAAGCTGCAATACATCAAAAGTTCACAGCAGCAAGGAGATAAACTCTTGATGCTGGGAGATGGGCTCAATGATGCTGGTGCGCTCAGGCAAAGCGAAGTAGGTATTGCCCTCACCGAAGATACTACTTCTTTTTCGCCAGCCTGTGATGCCATACTTGATGCCAAAGGGTTTTCGCTTTTGCCTAAGTTCTTAAAGTATTCAAAAAATACCATGTATATTATTAGGGCTAGTTTTTTACTTTCATTAATATACAACTTGGTCGGGATTGCTTTTGCTGTTACTGGGCTGCTTTCTCCTGTTCTTGCAGCTATCTTGATGCCGCTAAGTTCTATTACAGTAGTAGGCTTTGTGGTATTGGCTACCAATTATCTTGCTTACAAGCAATCACTCACCTACTAATGAACTCTTTTGCTGCTCCGTAGCCCCCTAGCGATGATAGTAGCTAAGCTATGGAGTAGCTACACTTATTTATTGTTGAGAACACTTCTCATTACTGCATTGAGGTAACTTTCTGCTCTATGCCCTGCACTTCACCCCACACAAGGCATACTATTTTTCTGATAACTTTGGCTGAACTACCTGATTAAAAAGAGGTTATCTCTTTTTTTTATTGAAAAAAATCACTTTTTTCAAGCTTTTCTTATTAGATGTTGTACTTTTGCACCTAATGAGAAACAGTACAAAAATATTTTTGGGTCATTTTTTGTACTTGCCTTTTTTAAACAACATTATGTTTTTAGTGTTTTATGTTAATTTGTAAACTAGATTATCATAATTTTCTTCAAACACAAAAAAAGAACACCAAAGGGATACGATTTTGAACTAAAGCATTGGTTATGAAACAACTATTTTTTTTATTTTTCGCTACATTGATTTTTATGAGTACCCAAACTATGGTGCTTTCACAAGAAATAGATAAAAAATTTGAAAAAGGCGACAAAATTAAAATTCCTTCAATCAACAAAGATTCATTAAAAATAAACAACGCTAACACTTCCACAAAAGATACTACCTCAAAAGAAAAAAGCAAAAAAGACACTGGTAAAATAGATGACGGTTCTTTTTCCGTGTTCAAGCAAGATGCTCTTGTAAACAAAGACCCTCTGCAAGATGAACTCGGAGAACTCAAAGTAGTCAGAATCTCAGAAGAACTACAAATTGACTGTGTCTGGGTAACTGCCAGAGAGTACTATGCCATCTGGGATTCACGCTATCCCAATCCCTATGGAAGAGATGCCGCCCAATTTAGAGATACTGTTCATATAGAGCTTTACAATATCCCTGAGGGCGAACTATGGGCTTCACCCCTAGAAACCACTCTCCAAACCTCAGGTTTTGGCCCCCGTTGGGGTAGGTTTCACCAAGGCGTTGATTTGAACTTACGTATCGGAACGCCCATCCTTACTGCTTTTGATGGCATTATTCGCATCTCGGCTTTTGATAGAGGCTATGGGCATTATGTGGTGGTAAGGCATAAAAACGGACTAGAGACCCTCTATGCGCACATGAGCGCAAGAAAAGTAGAGATAGGTCAAATCGTAAAAGCAGGGCAAATCATTGGCTTGGGAGGCAGCACAGGCTACAGCACAGGGCCACACCTGCATTTTGAAGTGCGTTATGAAGGAAATACTTTCAATCCCTTGCATATCTACGACTTTTCAAAACCCGAACAGCTCATTACTGATAAGTTTGACTTGATGCCACATCATTTTAAACACTTGGGCAACCAAATTCGCAAAAATATTGTGCATAAAGTCAATCCAGGAGAAACACTCTCCATCATCAGTGCAAAGTATAATGTATCTATTGCCGCACTTGCCAAACTCAATCGCCTGAGTGAAAATTCTGAACTAGCTGTGGGGCAAAAGCTCATCATTAAATAAAAAAAGGTTTATGTCGAAGTTAGATGTGTTGGTGTTTGCAGCACACCCCGATGATGCAGAACTTGGCGCAGGAGGTACTATCGCTTTGCAAACTACCAAAGGGCGCAAAGTAGGGATTATAGACCTAACCAAAGGAGAATTAGGCACACGAGGCACCACCCAAACACGGCAACAAGAAGCAGCAGCTTCAAGTAAAATTTTGCGACTCAGTATCAGAGAAAATTTAGCACTGCCAGATGGCTTTTTTGAAGACAATCGCGAAAGCCAACTAAAACTTATACGTGCTATCAGAACCTACCAACCCGAAATCATACTCGCCAACGCCCCCACAGACCGACACATAGACCACGGAAGGGGGGCAGAACTTGCCAAAAATGCGGCTTTTCTTGCAGGACTTCGCAAAATAGAAACTTTTGATGCACAAGGACAAGTACAAGAAGCTTGGCGACCCAAAGCACTCTACCACTACATTCAAGATTATCACCTCAAACCTTCTTTTGTAATTGATGTAGGCTCAACTTGGCAAATCAAAATGCAAGCTATCTTGGCATTTCAAACCCAATTTCATAACCCTGACCTCAACGCCCCACAAACTCCTATTTCTACACCTGATTTCTTGAACTTTTTGGAGGCACGCGCACGCGAAATGGGGCGAATGATTGGCGTTTCTCTTGGAGAAGGCTTTATCAAAGCTACTCCTCTGGGTGTAAAAGATTTGTTTGACTTAGTGTAAAACCTAGCTCTTCTCCCGTGTAAGCTGGTTTTTAGGGTACTAAGGTTTATTTTAACGCTCAAAACTTATCAATTAATCAAGATTTATTAGTACCTTTACTTTGATAAGAAGAATTTTCAGGTAGTGCCCATCTCACAAATTATGCATTATCTGTGTTTTTTTTAAACAAAGAAGTAATTATGAATTTAACACTCGAGAAAATTAATACTGCCCAAGCCTATAGAGCATCTATCAAAGGGCGAAAACTTGATGTTTACCTATTAGGCGAGAAAGTAGAAGACTTTACTACACACCCAATCATCATGCCTTCTATCAATGCAATGGCGGCTACCTACCAACTAGCAGAAGATGAACCTGAGCTGGCCACGGTCATTTCTACCCTCACAGGTGAGCGCATCAGTAGATTTTTGCACTTTTGCCAAAGCACAGATGACCTAGTAATGCAAAACAAAATGCAGCGCAAACTAGGGCAAATCACAGGTACGTGCTTTCAGCGTTGTGTAGGTATGGACGCTATCAATGCGCTTCACTCGGTTACTTACGAAATAGACGAAGCACATCAGACAGATTATCATCAGCGTTTTTTGGCTTTCTTGAGAGAAATGCACCTCCAAAACTGTGTGATAGGAGGCGCAATGACTGATGTAAAAGGCGACCGAAGCCAAGCCCCTCATCAACAGACTGACCCCGATATGTTTGTGCATATCACACGCCGCACTGCCGAGGGAGTCTATATCACAGGAGCAAAGGCTCACCAAACGGGTTGCCTCAACTCGCACTATATGCTAGTAATGCCCACCATGCGCCTAGGGGCAGAAGACAAAGCGTATGCAATAGTGGGAGCTATCCCAGTAGATGCCGAAGGAATTACCTACATCTACGGCAGACAATCTTGCGACACCCGCAGCCTCGAGGAGGGTACAATAGATGTGGGCAATGCACAATATGGTGGGCAAGAGGCAATGGTCGTTTTTGAAGATGCTTTTATCCCTAATGAATGGATTTTTATGGACGGAGAATACGAGTTTGCAGCAATGCTCGTAGATAGGTTTACAGCTTATCACCGCCGCAGCTATGTCTGTAAAAGTGGCGTAGGTGATGTAGTGATTGGTGCAGCGGCTGCCATTGCAGAGATGAACGGCGTAGAACGCGCCTCACACATCAAAGATAAACTGGTGGAAATGACCCATCTCAACGAAACTGTCTATGCTACGGGCGTTGCCTCTTCTTATCAGGGCTATGCCACTAAGTCGGGCTGCTTTTTGTGCGATGCTATGCTCTCTAATACCTGCAAGCACCACGTAACCAAAATGCCTTACGAAATAGGCAGACTTGCTCAAGACCTTGCTGGCGGTATGGTTGCCACAATGCCCTCAGAGCAAGACCTCAATCACCCCAAGATAGGCAAGCTCGTTCGAAAATACTTACAGGGCAAAGCCTCCATACCTACCGAAGACCGTATGCGTATGCTCCGTTTGATAGAGAATATGACCCTAGGACGTAATGCCGTAGGCTACCTCACTGAAAGTATGCACGGCGCAGGCTCGCCGCAAGCACAACGCATACAGATAGCCCGTATGATGCAGTTAGAATATAAAAAACGCCTTGCCTACGTTCTTGCAGGTATTGAACTATCAGCCGACAAAGACCAAGTAGTGGAAGAGCTTGGCAGTTATTTTGAAAGAGTATTCAAGCAGGTTTAGCTTTTTACCATTGACTATTGAAAACATAAATTTTAGTGATTGTACAAATTTTCACCAATAATTTTATGCAAAGCCTGTGTCTTAGCTCTATAATTAATCTAAGTGGCTGGCTACTTACTATTCAAAGAACACAGATGATATTGATTGGGCAAATAAAACTCAGTAGCATCTGTGTTTTTATACATACAAATAGGCAATGACCCGTGGTAATCAATTTTGAAATACTCTATGAATAGGTACACAGTCGCTTACACTAGTGCTGTGGGTTGCGTATTACTATATTGAGGAGTTTTTTGCTTATTTTTGAGGTTAAATAGACAAGTACAAATTTATATAATGCAAGGATTAGTCATTCGTTCAACGGGTTCGTGGTATGATGTAAGGCGTGAAGATACGCAGCAGACCGTAAGGTGTCGTCTGAGAGGAAAGTTTAAACTCAAAGAACTAAAAGTTAGCAATCCGATTGCAGTAGGCGACTGGGTAGAGTGGCGCATGGAAGACGAGGTGGAAAATGTAGGCGTGATTACTGATATTTTACCTCGTGAAAACTACATTGTCCGAAAATCTGTCCATAAAACAGCCCACGGGCATTTGATTGCAGCCAATATAGACCAAGCCCTTCTAATAGTTACGCTTGCCTATCCAAGAACTTCTATGGGATTCATTGATCGATTTTTGGTATCGGCAGAGTCATTTAGGATTCCTACACAGATTATTTTTAATAAGGCAGACCTACTCAATGAAGATGACCAAGAACTCATAGCGGCACTCAAATCTATTTATGAACCGCTGGGCTACCCTTGCCACTTAGTGTCGGCTCTGGAAAAGCAAGGCATACAAAGTGTAGAAGCACTGCTTTATCAGAAGAAGTCACTCATTTCGGGACATTCTGGAGTAGGCAAATCTACCCTTATCAATCAGCTCTCGCCCGACCTGAACCTAAGAACCTCCGAAATCTCTAATTTTGCTAATAAAGGTGTGCATACTACTACCTTTGCAGAGATGTTTGAAATTAGCTCGAATACTTTTATTATAGATACGCCTGGTATCAAAGAACTCGGGCTGCTTGCTATCAAGGCAGAAGAACTTGGGCATTACTTTCCAGAGATGCGCAGCCTCATAGGTGCTTGTAAGTTTCATAATTGTATCCATACCAACGAACCCAAATGTGCTGTAAAAGAAGCCGTAGAAGCAGGTGAAATCTCTTTTAGCCGTTATGAAAGCTACCTCAGCATGCTAGAAGATAGCGATAATAGAAGATAGGATTTTTTATGCTTCCTTGTTTTATTGTTAGCTTGTTGGCTTGTTAGCTT
>CAYZQI010000015.1:0-19745 GCA_964480455.1 uncultured Cytophagaceae bacterium | reverse complement strand
TTGTTGGCTGGTTATTCGACTTTACTGCGTAGCCCAACCAGCCAACCATTCAACAAGGAAACCATAAATTAATAAGGAAACCGTAAAAACCAACCATTCAATAACTCAATATTAACGCCTTTAGTAGTGAGGCGAGATAAACTTCAGCCCTTACGACACGTTTTGTATGATGAATATTGTATCATTGCTAAAAACTCAAGAATTTAGCATTATTTTCTAATATCAAGTTTTAAACATAAAAAAAGAATAAATGAAAAACGCAATTTGGATTATCTCGCTCTTTTTACTGAGCCTCTGCTATCCTGCACAAGCTCAGCAAGACCCCGAAGCGAAAAGTATTTTAGATGCAGTCAATAAAAAATACAAAAGCATGAAAGCATTTGAGGCTTATTTTAGCTATAACTTACTTAGCCCTACCTCAGGTGTCAATGAAACTTTTGACGGAAGAATAGTAGTAAAGGGAAGTAAGTTCTACCTTGAATTGCCTGAGCAACACGTCATCACAGATGCTAAAACACAATGGACTTTTATGAAAGATGCCAACGAAATCAATATCACTACATATGCCCCCGACAAAGATGAAATTACACCCGATAAAATTTATGGAATTTATGAAAGAAATTATGATTATGCTTACGTTGAAGAAATCACAGAAAGAGGGCAAAGTTATCATCTCATAGACCTCAAACCCAAAAACCGTGAGGCAGTTTCGTTCTTTAAAATTCGTCTTAAAATCGTAAAGTCTTCTAATTCTATCAAAAGTTGGGAGATTTTTGAGAAAAATTCAAACAGATATACTTACACCATCAAAAAATTTGCTACGGTCAATGTGCCTGATGCTTATTTTAAATACATTGCCTCAAAATATCCTAGCAGGCCTGAGGTGGTAGATTTGCGTTAAAAGACAATGGCTTGTCATTGGGCTATTAGACATAAAGAAAGACCTTTTTGCCCTGGCATAGAGGTCTTTTTTGTGCTGTCTAATCTTACCAATCTATGGGTTTTTGCCTAGTGTTCTCAAGGTATTGATTTGCTAACACAAAGTGATTGTTACCAAAAAAACCTTTGTCAGCGGAATAAGGAGAGGGGTGAGGCGAAGCAAGTACCAAGTGCTTTTGTGTATCTATTTTTTGCCCACGCTCTTGTGCATCTTTGCCCCAAAGCATAAATACAACATTTTCTTTTTCTTCTGCAATAAGGTCTATTACTGCCTGCGTAAACT
This sequence comes from uncultured Cytophagaceae bacterium, assembly GCA_964480455.1. GTDB lineage: Bacteria > Bacteroidota > Bacteroidia > Cytophagales > Microscillaceae > JAABSX01. Next base: position 18,523 of record CAYZQI010000015.1, on the reverse strand, counting down.
GCTCCCAGCCCTTGCCCCTGTGCGAGCGGGGTGTCTTAGCGCGTACTGTCAGCACTGCATTGAGCATGAGCACGCCTTGCACAGCCCAACGCTCCAAATTACCGCTTGTGGGGATTTCTTTTCCTAAACTGTCTTTGATTTCTTTGAAAATATTGACCAATGAAGGGGGAATCTTGATACCCTCATTGACCGAAAATGAAAGCCCATTGGCTTGATTTGCCCCATGATAGGGGTCTTGTCCGAGAATGACCACCTTGGTATCTTTAAAACTGCATTTATCAAAGGCATTAAAAATGAGCGAGCCAGGCGGGTAAACGGTTTGCGTTTGGTATTCTTCTTTGACAAAGTCTGTTACTTTCTTAAAGTAGGCCTGTTCAAACTCATTTTGTAGTCTTGTTTTCCAAGAGGAAGCAATTTTTACGTCCATAATCACAAGTAGTTTTTAAGTGTTTTTTGTGAGATTTTTTAAAATTCGTAAAGCCTTCTGAAAACTTACGCTGTTCAGCACTCTACGCCCTAAAATTATTGATTATTTGGCTAAAAATTTGCAGTTCATTGTTTTTATCTCTAACTATCTAAAAAAACAAAGCGTTTATTAACAAAAAACAAAAATATGGTTACTCAAATTACAGAAGGGGTAAAGGTGAGTGTCCTTACTAATTACCAAGAGGAATACTCAAGCCCACAACAATCGCACTTTGTTTATACTTACAAAGTAACTATTGAGAACAGAAGCAACTCTACCATACAATTACTCCGAAGGCATTGGTTCATTTATGATTCTAGCGGATTCATAAGAGAAGTTGAAGGCGAAGGGGTAGTGGGTAAGATGCCTGTACTTGAGCCAGGCGAAGTACATCAGTACGTGTCGGGTTGCAACCTCAAAACAAGCATGGGTAAGATGAAGGGCTATTATGTAATGGAGCGAACTTTTGACGGAAAACTGCTCGAGGTTACTATTCCTGAGTTTACACTTATGGTACCTTATTTGAGCAATTAAAAAATGGAATGTTTTGCGAGGCTATGTTGTATTTTGCCACTCAAATCAGTTCTAATCTATTGATTATCACTAGTTTACTAATGTATCCAATCATTAACCACTAAGTATTCTTTTGAAATACAACCATCATTTCTATACTGCCCAATCTTATTTGACTTACCTACGCAAGGCAAAAAATGCTACCTATTTACACTCTCCTTTTGTGTATGAGCTTTACCAGCAAGTGATAGCCACACAACAGCAATACTACGCTTTTGAAAAGCTAGAAGCTCTCCGACAAAAACTACTCAATGACCCTACACTGCTAGAAATAACAGACCTAGGCGCAGGCTCTAAGCAACTTTCTAATAGAAAACGCTCTGTGAGTAGCATTGCAAAACACTCACTCAGTTCACCCAAACAAATGCAATTGCTTTTCAAACTTGTCAATTATTTTCAGCCCAAAACCATTGTTGAGACAGGCACTTCTCTTGGATTGAGTAGCCTCTACTTGGGTATGCCCAGCAGCAAGGCAACTGTGCTGACACTCGAGGGCTGCCCACAAACTGCCCAAATTGCACAGCAAAATTTTAAGGCAGTGGAAGCCAGCAATATTAAGCTAATACTAGGTGATATAGCCCAGACACTACCCAAAGTACTCAAAAAAATAGATAGACTAGATTTTGCCTTCTTAGATGCCCACCACCAGCTTGAGCCTACCATAGCTTATTTTGAACAGTGTCTTACACTTGCCCACGCCAAAACTGTTTTTGTGATAGATGACCTCTATTGGTCAAAAGAAATGAACGCTGCTTGGCAGTACATACAACAGCACCCCTCGGTACACCTCAGCATAGATTTGTTTGTGTGTGGATTAGTATTTCTGAAAGAAAGACCCGAAAAACAACATTTTATTTTAAAATTTTAAATATTGTTTTTGTTACTTGTTTTCATTTAGAGATAAATCACTTGGTCATCTGATAATTTATGTAAAAATCTGTAGCGGCAGACTGAAAGCCCGACAGTATCTATGGGCTGAACCATCTTCAGCCTAGTTTATGAAATATCATCACAAAAATTATTGAAGAAATTAATCATTTGATTCTTTGACAATTTTTGTAATCATGTGCGATAAGATGAGCTAAATACTGTTTAGAACATAAATGCCAGCGGACTGGAAGTCCGCTGCTACAGGTTTCCACAAAAATTGTCAAACAACCAATCATTTTACAGCTATGCTCCAAAAAGATAATTGTAATACTTAAAAACAACTCGATGAAAAACTGTATTATCTCTATGCCATTACAAACAGCAAAGCCCCTATTGATAGCCTCTCAGGAATAAGGCAAAACCTTAGCCTAGTGCAGTTTGAGCAGATCCTTGCAGTTGTAGATGAAGTTCTCTCAGCAGAGTTTAGGCAAGATGTGTTCTCCAAGAACCTACATCAAAAAGAATGGCTCACCCAAAAAGCCCATCTACACCATCAACTCATACAGCGGCTACAGCTTACCCAAGATAGCCTTATTCCGATTAAATTTGGGAGCGTGTTTGAACAAATAGAGAATATTCAGCAGCTTCTTGCCTTCAACAAAGTGAAGTTTGAACAACAAATCCAATACCTTAACGGAAGGGAAGAATGGAACATCAAAATCTACATCGATACTGAATAAAGTGCGCAAGTATTTGTCCAAAAAGATGAACAGCTACAGCTACTCCAAGCCTAAATAGAAGTAAGCAACGCAGGAAAAGCATTTTTCTTAAAGAAAAAATACGATAAACGACTTCAAACATTGACACAAGACTTGCAGCAGCATACCGCAGACAACTGGCTAGAAGAGTTCTCTCAATGGGCAGTTGAACTCAAAAAAAGACCACTTACCGCACAAGCAAAAACATCTTCAGAAAACACCCTTTTACTCAAAAACTGTGTAGCACTCACTCCCAAAACCACCTCTGAGCAGCGGCTCAGTCGTCTAAGTACATTAGAAAGTAAATATCCTGCACTCGAGATAAACCTAGAAGAACCCTAGGCAGCTTATCATTTTGTAGAAAATTCATTGTAATACAAAGAATGACTTTGGCAATGAACATACCGATTGGGGCAAGATATTTTTATAAAAATGCTTTTATTAAGCAATTAAATACAAATAGTTAAATTATTTCAATCTAAAACACAAAAAAATCACTATTTTTGATAAATTCTATTATCTAAACAACATACTAATAATGCACTACATTTATGGAAACTTTTAATAATTTTCTTGAAACGCTTGCTACTGGAGAAGCAGAGATTTTGCACTACATTTTTGTATTACTCCCCCTCGTTTTATTGGTGATGTTCATACAAGATATTACCAACAAAAGACAAACCATCAAGCATAATTTTCCGCTTGTGGGACGGTTGCGCTACCTGCTTGAGTCCATAGGTCCTGAGCTAAGACAATACATCGTTGCCAACAATCGCGAGGAACTTCCCTTCAACCGTAGTCAGCGAAGTTGGATTTATGCTTCTTCAAAAAAACAAAACAACTATGAAGGCTTCGGCACAGACAAGGACATCTATGCGCCTGGGCATGTATTTATCAACCCTGATTTATTTCCTTACCGACTGCCAGCAGCGCACCCCAACTTGAGCGATGAAAGTTTTTTGCCTTGCGCCAAGATAATGGGTATAGCCAATGGGCGCAAACGTCCTTACCGCCCTTATTCTATTGGCAATATCTCGGCTATGAGTTTTGGCTCGCTCTCTAAAAATGCCATTATCGCGCTCAACAAGGGTGCGCTAAGTAGTGGTTGTTATCATAATACGGGTGAGGGAGGACTTTCTCCTTACCACGCCAATGGGGCAGATGTGATGTTTCACTTCGGTACAGGCTACTTTGGAGTAAGGGACAAGCAGGGTAATTTTTCTATGGAAAAAATGGTAGAACTTACTCAAAAGCACAATTTTGTGCGTGCCATTGAAATAAAACTCTCACAGGGTGCAAAACCAGGCAAAGGCGGTATCTTGCCAGGTAAAAAAATTACACCTGAAATTGCACAAATCAGGGGGGTAGCAATAGGGCAAGACGTGCTTTCGCCTGCCTCGCATACGGCTTTCAGCAATATACCTGAAATGTTAGATTTTATTGAAGACATTGCCGAGCAGACAGGCCTGCCCGTAGGTTTTAAATCAGCTGTCGGCAAGCTAGATAGCTGGGTAGAACTTGCCGACCTCATGGTGAAGCGAGGCAAAGGACCCGATTTCATCAGCATAGATGGTGGAGAGGGTGGCACAGGGGCAGCCCCTCATTCGTTTGCAGACCACGTGTCGCTGCCTATTGCTTTTGCTTTTCCGAGTGTGTATAAGATTTTTTTGGAAAGAGGACTAACAGACCGCATCACGTTTATTGCTTCGGGTAGGCTGGGCTTTCCCTCCAAAACCATCATGGCTATGGCGATGGGTGCAGACATGATTCACATGGCACGTGAGTCTATGCTTTCTATTGGTTGTATTCAGGCGCAAAAATGCCACGACAACCATTGCCCCGTAGGCATAGCTACCCAAAATAAATGGCTGCAAAGTGGGCTAGACCCTACGCACAAAGCCGTGAGGTTTCATAATTTTATGACTGCCTACCGCAAGGAAGTACTACAAATTACGCACGCTTGCGGCTATGAACACCCCTGCCAAGTTACAATGAATGATGTAGAAGTGGGCATGGCTGATACCAAATCTACCCAAACCCTTGCCGATAACTATGGCTATCAAAAGGCAAGTGTACATTTTGAAGGAATGCAAAGGCTCTACGATTGTGTGCACTTGGGAGGCTTGCAAAGAGAAAAACCCAACCCTGACAAGTATATTCCTGAGGCCAAAAAATATGTAAGTCGAGTTTAAGCAAAATCAGAGGTGAGAAAGTGTAACTATAAAACTCGGGCAAGCTAGGAGTTGAGCTGTACAAACTTTTCTACGTCTTTGTTTTTCCCCAAAATAATCAAAATATCATTTGCCTTTAAGATGGTATCAGGGCGAGGTACACCAATGATGTGTTCGGTTTTTACTACCTCGCCCTCTTGTTTTTCCTCAAACTTTCGTTTAATGGTGATAAGGTTGAGGTTGTAGCGTTGGCGTAAACCTATGTCTTTGATGTTTTTATCAGCTACTTTGCGTGGCGTATTGATTTCTACAATTTCATAATTATCTGGTAGAGTAAAAAAAGATTTGATGTTAGGGTTGAGCAACGATTTAGAAAAAGTGCGTCCTACTTCTTCTTCGGGTGATAAGATTTCTTTGACACCTATTTTTTCTAAAATCATACGTTGCTGCTCGTTGGCAGCCCTTGCTATGACCCTAGGCAGTTTCATGTCTATTAGTTGTACGGTAGTCATCAGCAAGGCTTCAAAATCTTCTCCAATTGCCACTACTACTGCATCTACATCTCTGATATTTTGCGCTTCTAGGGCTTTTTGGTCTGTGGCATCAAGAGCAACGGCATGGGCTACATCATCTTTGATTTGCTCAACATTATCTGCATTAATATCAATTGCCATTACTTCTGCCCCCTCGCGGGCAAGTGAGCGGGCTATGGCTGTGCCAAATTGTCCTAGACCTATAATTGCAAATTTATTCATAAATAGTTAGCATTTTGATTTTAGATTGTTTTGTTCAAATTTATCACCAATGTATAGATATTTTCTTGATTCTTTGACAATTTTTGTGGTGGTGTGCGATAAGATGCGCTAAATACTGTTTAGAACATAAATGCCAGCGGACTGGAAATCCGCTGCTACAGATTTCCACAAAAATTGTCAGACAACCATTTTCTTTAAGTTTTCATAGAAAGTTAAAAATAGGTTTATTGCTTAATGAGTTGGTTGAAGCGGTCGGGATAATCTGTAATCAAGCCATCGACCTCCAATTTTAGCATTTTTCGCATGTCCTCGGGTGCGTTTACTGTCCAAGGAATCACCTTCATGCCTAGTTCTTTTGCTTTTTTTACTTCTTTTTCGTTGAGCCGCAGGTAGTAAGGGCTGTAAACGGAGGGTGTAAAGCCGAGTGCTTTCAAGTTTGCTTCAAGGCTTTGCGCATTGGCCACTAGCAACGCCAGGGGAAGTTCATTGTTGAGTTTTTTAAATTCTTGCAGTGTGCGCACATCAAACGACTGAATGAACACACGGTTGGTGATGCCGAGAGCCTGAATTTCTTGGTAGAGTAGTGCTGCAAAATCTGTGGGTTTTGGGTGGAAGATGCTATCGCCTTCGGGGGTAGATTTGGTTTCTATGTTATAAAATACTTTTGGTAGATTTTTTTCTTTGAGGTATTCTTCTACAGTTCTAACCATTTCTTTGAGTGTAGGTTTGTAAGTTTTTTGTGCAACTTGTGTTTTAAAGTCAGGATTTCCCCAACTTCCACAATCAAAGGTTTTGATTTCTTCGGCAGTGAAAAGATAAAGATTGTATTTTTCTTCTTGTTTTTCTGGGATAGAATCTCCTTGCGCATCTCTGCAAATCTCAGGTGAAAAGAATGGCTCATGAGAGATAATCATTTGTTGGTCTTTGCTCACTACCACATCAAGCTCGAGCGTTTTGACACCTAAGTCTATGGCTTTTAGAAAGCCTACGATACTGTTCTCAGGCAGTAATCCCCTTGCTCCTCTGTGTCCTTGTAGGTCAAAGGTAGCATCAACTGCTTCGGGGGGCATGCCAAGGTCTTCTACTCGGTGTTGGTTTTCATCTTTCATTTGGCACTGTGCAAAAAGTAGCAGACAAGCAAAGAAATAAAAAGTGTATTTCATAGAGTATATATTTTTTGTGGTAAGGGTCAAAATTATCATAAAAAAGAAGTTTCTGTGTCATCAAAGGATTATTAAATTGTGAAGTATTGGGCAATGATGTCTTTACGAATTGACTTCATAGAACCTTAAATACTCTTTTTTGGCTTGTTCTAGGGTACTAATTAGTGCCTTTCGTTGGTTTACCAAATTACTCACCAAATCAGCTCTTTTGAAAAACAAACCTAGCAAACGCCAATTATCACGGGTATCGTGTAGATAATTGGCATAAAACAAAGCAAAGAAGCCACTAAGCGGCAGACTCAAAAAGTAGGCAATACTTATCCAAAAATTATTGAACAGCCAATGCACTAGCCCCACCTGCAAGGTATAAAAAAAACCAAATGTGAAAATACCTGAGAGCATCATCACGGGTGCGATGTACTCTTCTACTTTTGAGAGCTTCACAATTTTGTAAGCAATTTGTGAAGGGATAATGTACGGCACATAATTGTTGAGCAAACCATAGAGAAAAGGCACAAAACCTAGTATGAAATAGAGTGCTGTTTGCACACTTGCCCAAAAGATACCTTTTTTTCTTTTGGGTTGCTTGCTAAATACCTCATCATTAAGGTCCAGGCGGTCAAGGTCAGTAAGGTATCGTTGTAGGTCTTTATCAAAGCGGCTTACCCGCTCTGGGTCGTGCAGGGCAAAGTGCTGCAAAGCATCTACAATGCCTTTGGTGATGAGGTGTTCTTGCTCTTTTTGTTGGTCAGAGAGTTTTATTTCTTGGGAAAGTTTACGCTTGTAGAGCGTTTCTATATGCTGTATAAGTTGGTCCTCGACTTCGTTTTGGGTAGTAATGGTAAGTGCTTCAAGTTGTGTTTTGATTGTCTCGGTGAGTTGTTGTGCTGCTTGGAAGTTATCTTTTTGATACAAATTTTTGTAGTCTTTTAGCTCAATAGGCTTGCCTATCTTGATAAAAACTTCACTTCTAAAACTTTCAGGTTTAGAGTAATTTAGCCCAAAGGTGATAATTTTTACGCCTAGTCCAAAATTTTTCTGTGCTTCTGCTCCTAGCGCAATGCGTGCTGAGCCTGTTTTGAGGGGGCGCAAACGTCTTCCCCATTGGCTCCAGCCCTCAGGAAAGATGAGCAATGTGCCTCCATTTGCTAGGAAGTCATAGCACTTCTCAAAAATCTGCTCGTTGCTCAGGTTGGTTTTGTTGCTATCTATTTTGCGCTGAATGGGCACCATGTGTAGCTTTTTGAAGAGCCATCTAGTGAATGGCGTTGCAAAAATAGAACTATTTGCCAAAAAATAGATAGGAGCTTTGATATGGGCAGCTACTAGCAGCGGGTCCATAAAAGTATTGGGGTGATTGGCTACCACAATCATAGGACCTCTATGGGGAAGAACTTCAGATGCTGAAATTTTAATTTTTTGAAAAAATACTTTTAAGGCAACACGCACAATCAATTTTAAAATGGCATACAGCATATTTTTCTTGAATAAAAAGTAGTTTTGTGTTGAGTAAACTTACACCTGACTACAAGACAAGCATATCTTTGACAAATATAAGCAAATCTCTTTGGATAATCTATCAAAAAAAAAGTGATTCTTTGACGATTTTTTGTGATTGTGTGCGATGAGACGAGCTAAATACTGTTTAGAACATAAATGCCAGCGGACTGGAAGTCCGCTGCTACAGATTTCCACAAAAATTGTCAGACAACCAAAAAAGTGATATTTTGAAGCCATTTCAAAATATCATTTTTGTATGCGTTTATTATTTAAAGAGGGCTAGAAGTGTATCCAGTTCCAAGTCAGGAAAACAATACATGTAATGGTAAGTACAAAAAAGTAAGGCAGTGCCATTATTACCATTCGGAAGTAAGACAGCTTGATACGCCCCGCTATGGCATTAGTAAGCAAAAACAAGAAAGCTGCCTGCCCGTTGGGAGTAGCAATGGAGGGGATATTAGTACCTACATTAATGGCTACGGCTACATTTTGGGCTTGGATAGATTCACTGCCGAGCGCAGCAACTGCTTGTTTGATATAGATAGTGCCTACAAACACATTATCGCTAATGGCTGAAAGCAAACCTGAAAAAGCAAAAAACATATAAGGTTGTGTATCTCCTTCAGCTTGCAAGGCAAGCTGTATGACAGGTTTAAAAAGGTGAATATGCTCAATCATGCCCACTATCACAAAAAATACTACCAAGAGTGAGGTAAAAGGTGTGGCTTCCTCGAAAGCATGCCCAATCGTATTTTCATCTATTTTGCCGAGCATAGCCGTTAAGAAGATAATCACAGAAAGACCAATCAGACCTACTTCGGCGAGGTGCAAAGCAAGTGCGATGATGAGCCAGATACCGCCTACTGCCTGCACAAACAATGCCCAGCGTTTTTTTGCGTCCATTTCGGCTTCCATCTTATCTGCATTTGCTTTCAAGATGTTGCGCACCGCCTCGGGTAGTTGGTAGCCATAGCCTACAATTCTAAGTTTTTCTACCAATACAGTAGTCATCAGCCCTGTAATCAGCACTGGAATAGACACATGTGCCATGATAAGATAAAATTCAATAAAATCCCAGCCCATTTGTGAGGCAATGATAAGGTTTTGAGGCTCCCCTACTTGCGTTGCCATACCGCCCAGGGCTGTGCCTACTACCCCGTGCATGAGCAAATTTCTTAAAAAACCACTAAAATCTTCAAAATCCTGCCTTGCCACCTCCTTTCTTTCTTTTTCATTTCTCGATTTGTCGGGGGAGCGGTCATCTAGTGAGGCACTGGTGTAGATGTTATAAAATGCAATGGCTACAGCAATCATCACTGCCGTAACAGTGAGGGCATCAAGCCAAGCCGAAAGAAAAGCACCTACAAAGGTGAAAGTGAGTGATAAGTATATCTTAGAGCGAATTCCAGTAAGAATTTTCGTGAATATCCACGAGAGCAAATCTTGCATAAAATGAATCCCTGCCACCATAAAAAGCAGCAATAAAATCACCTCTAAGTTAGCTTCTACTTCGTGATAAATCCCTTCAGGGGTAACTAAGCCCATAATGGCAGCTTCGAATGCTAGTAGCCCACCTGGAATGAGCGGGTAGCACCTCAGCGCAAGGGCAAGCGTGGCTATGAACTGTACTAAGATGAACCAACCTGTGATAATTTTTCCCATTTCACCTCCTATACCAAAGAGCAAGATAGGGTTCAAAACCAATGAGAAAAGAACAGCTTGTTTGTACCACAGCGGGCTATTGCCCATAAATGAGCTGAAGGCAACGTTCGTTTTTTGTTTAGACATAATGTCGTTATGTTAAAAAAGTTTTTAGCTAGGCAAATTTATGAATTTTTAGAAATCCTGATTTATTTCTTAGTTTTTTTTATCAGAAAAGAAGATGTTTTTATTAAGAAAGAACTGATTTAAGAAAATGTAAATAATAACTTTGGTTATTTCAACTCATAAGTTGCTGATGATGATAAATTAAAAAATCACATTTCACAACTCATAATTTACACTTTCTTTATAGGCTTCTGTTGACATCAAACGCTTCTAGGTAATCAGCAAACTTTCGCCCAAACATTCCACCTAGAGCACCATCTACTACGCGGTGGTCATAAGAGTGAGAAATAAACATCAGGTGGCGTATGCCTATCATATCACCCATTTCGGTTTCAATGACAGCAGGCTTTTTCTTTATCGTACCGATTGCCATAATAGCTACTTGAGGTTGCATAATAATAGGCGTACCCATCTCATTGCCAAATGAACCAATATTGGAAACAGTGTAAGTACCCCCTGAGAGTTCATCGGGTTTGAGTTGGTTAGTACGAGCTCGGCGAGCTAGGTCATTTACTTTTTTGGTAAGCCCTACCAAGCTGAGGTGGTCGGCTTGGTGAATGACAGGCACGATGAGGTTACCAGAAGGAAGGGCTGTAGCCATACCGATATTAATTTCTTTTTTGCGAATGATTTTATCCTCTTCAACAGAAATATTGACCATCGGGAAGTCTCTCAATGTCTTGGCAATTGCCTCTAAGAAGATGGGTGTAAAAGTAAGATTTTCGCCTTCTTGTTTTTTGAATCGCTCTTTTACCTTGTTGCGCCAAAGCACAATATTGGTAACGTCCACTTCTATAAAAGTAGTTACGTGGGGTGAGGTACGTTTTGAGGAAACCATGCGCTCTGCAATCATCTTACGCATTCTGTCCATTTCTATAATCTCTACATTACCATTGAGCGAGGTAGTACGGGCAGGCGTAGGGGTATGTACAGCAGTATCGGCCGTGTTTACTTGTGGGGTAGCTACTTCTTGAGCGGGCTGCGGCTGTTTTCGGGGGATAACTTTAACTTGTGCAGCAGTCTGATTTTTTTTCTGTGCAAGGTAAGCCAAGATATCTTTTTTAGTAATACGCTCATCTTGCCCTGTGCCAGGTATGTAGGCAAGTTCTTCAAGAGAGATGCCCTCGGTTTTGGCTATATTCATCACAAGTGGAGAGTAGAATCTGCCTTGTTGGGGTGTTGATGATTTTTCTGAGCCATTGGTCAGTGTTTGGGCTTGCCCAAGGCTCTGCTCAATGCTTGCGAGTGCATCTGCCAATATGGGAGTAGCTTCTTCTTCTTCTGAGGTAGGCTGCGCTTGGGTTTGTGGAGAGGAAGTAGTTTGGGTAGCTACTTCTTCGGTTTCGGTAGCAATAATGGCAATAGGTTTGCCAATTTGTACTACTTCGCCTTCTTGAGCTATTATTTCTTTGAGTACGCCTGCGTGTGTAGCTGGTATTTCAGTATCTACTTTGTCAGTAGCTACTTCAAGCACGGGTTCATCTTGTTCTATGGTATCTCCTACGGATTTAAGCCATTTAAGGACAGTGCCTTCCATTACGCTTTCGCCCATTTTGGGCATAATCATTTCTATCAATGCCATATTTTTGAATTTTTAGAATTGAATATCAAATTTTAAGAAGTTCAAAAAGTAAAAAATGTTTTACTAAAATACCCGAGAGTAAGTCTGTTGTATAGTGGATAAGCCCAAAAAAGGTTATTCAAGACCACTTGTAAGCGATTTTTACTTGGCGCAAATTTAAAGAAAAATTTGATTTTACTCAGAATAATTAAAATAGAATCGAGAAATATCAATTTATGCGGAGGCTATCCATTACGCCTATGGCTGAGTAACCGAAGGAGTTAGTGCTTTGTTGAGCAAACACCTGAGAGCCTAATTTTCTTTTTTGAGTAGCGAAACAATGTTTTTCACGAAAGTTTTTTGGCTATCTGATACCATTTTTAAAAAAGAAGTGCTACCTTGAGGCTTAAACTGTTTGTAAAAACATATCAAAATCTATGAATAAAGCTATCTTAAAATCAGGTATTCTACTCATTGCAGAGCCTTTTTTGGGCGACCCCAACTTTGAGCGCAGTGTTGTGCTGATATGCAACCACAACGAGGAGGGGTCTTTTGGATTTGTACTCAATCAGCGTAGTAAACTCAGCCTACAAGACATAGGTGATGAAGAAATTTATGTAGATTTCCCGCTTTTTATCGGTGGCCCTGTAGAGCAAGATACCTTGCATTTTATCCATTGTGTACCAGAAAAGATAAAAGACTCTATCCCGATAGTGGGTAATTTGTGCTGGAGTGGCGATTATGAGCAAATAAGGTATTTACTCAATGTGGGTAAAATCTCTGAAAACGAAATTCGGTTTTTTGCAGGGTACTCGGGCTGGGCAGCAGGGCAGCTACAAGGCGAATATGATGAAAATGCTTGGATTGTTACTGAGGCAGATGCAAGTTTTATTTTTGATACACCTATTACAGAGTTTTGGCGTGCTGTCTTGAAAAGAATGGGAGGCAAGCACAAAGCTCTCGCCAACTACCCCATAGACCCTAGGCTGAATTGAGGATGGCAGTCTCAAACACTTTGCTGCTTACTAAAAACACCACAAACATTAAAATTAGAAAAATTATACCAAGATTCACTTGATTTGATTTGCTTGATTATCAATAATTTTAAGGGCAAATATTTCCCAAACTAATTTTGTTTGAGTACAATGAGCTATGTAGCTTTAAGAAACACTTTTTTCTAATTGCCTTATGGCAGCTTTAAAATCTTTGGGATAGGGGGCTTCTACTTCTGCTGATGTTTCATCAAGGAGCTTAAAAGAGAGCTTTTGGGCATGCAAGGCAAAACGTGGCATAAGCGGTTGCTCTTCTGTATATTTTTTGAGATTAAACTTCTTTTTAAGTGCAGAAAGCATCAGTGGCTTGCCTCCATACTGTTCATCACCCGTGATAGGGGCTTTGAGGTAAGCAAGGTGTACTCTGATTTGGTGTGTTCGCCCTGTAATGGGCTGACAATCTATTAAAGTATGCTTGTAAAAAGCAGTCAGTGTATTAAAAATGGTAGTAGCTTCTTTGCCCTCTTGGTAATCAATCCTTACAATACCTGTATTGTAGGCTTTGAGGGGTTTTTCTACTTCTACTTGCTCAAATTTATGGATACCATCTACTATGGCATGGTAGTTTTTCTTAACCGTTCTGTACTGGAATTGTAACGATAAGTGCCTGTAAGCATCTGGGTTTTTGGCAATGGCAAGCACACCAGAGGTCTCTCTATCTAATCTATGGGCTACTTGGGCAGTGGCAATGTAGTTACGGGCAAGTTCTATGATACTTTGCTTTCCTCCCGAGGACCTATCATCAAGGGTAGATACAAAAGGAGGTTTATTAATGAGGAAGTAATCTTCATTTTCAAATAGAATAAGGTCTTCAAAAATTATTTTTCTCATAAAGGTAGTGGTGTATTTTTAAACCAAATCCGTAGCTTACAAATAGTAAACTACGGATTGTTATTGTTATCTTCTGAAAAGCGAGATGATTGTTAGTTTTCATCTAAGACTTCTAACTCATCAATCATTTTCTTGGCTTTTGCTTCATCACCCAAGATGCGGTAAATCTGTGCAAGTGTACCTATCACACGCGAGGTCTTTCCTTCGGGCATGTCATATACTTTTTCAAAATAAGGCAATGCGTTTTGGAAGTCCACTTTGGCAGTTTCTTCAATGGCTTTTCCCCTCTTGTTGTATTCGTCAAGCGACATATTATCAGCTTCTTTTTTGACCTCAACGGCTTTGTTGAAGTACATTGCCCCCAAGTTGAAAGTAGCATCATAGTTCGGCTTTGTATCTATACTTTTTTGGTAAGCCTCTATGGCTTTTTCGGGTTGTTCTTTACGCTCATAAAGTACGCCCAAATTGAAGTAAAGCACTGATTTTTCGTCTTCAGTGTTGGCAGATTGAATACTTGATTCAATTCCTGCTATGGCCTCATCGGTTTTGTCAAGGTCTAGGTAGAGTTGGAAAACAATGGCTTGTAGTTGTTTGTAAGATTCTGGGTCTTTGGCAGGGTCTAGTTTTAGTCCTTCTTGCCCTATTTCTAGTGCTTTTTCTTTATCATCTTTTTCTTTGAGCAGATAATAAGCATACAAAGTATAAAAAAGCACTTTGTTGTTGATGTCCATGCCAAACACTTTTACAACAGATTGTTCAAAGACATCAAAGCGTTGGTTTTCGTAGGCAAGCTGTGCAGCATACATAAAAGGAATGGTGTCCTTAGGGTTAGTGGTTTGGGCAAGCATGAAGGCATCTATGGCAGCATTGGGGTCATCATCTTGGTAGCGTCCTGCACCATAGTTGATAACAATGCTATGAAATCGCTCCATGTCTTTTTCAGCTTCTTTATAAACAGCCCCTTTCTTTTGTTTTTCCTTGTTAAAGTCCATTTCCATCGCTTTTTGGTAGGAGTCATAAGCAATTTGAATGGGATTATCAGAAAGTTTGCTGTAAAGCCCAGTCAGGTCGCCTGCAATGCCTGCATAAACCTGCGCTCTAATTAACCAAAATCTAGCTTTGGCGACTTCTTTTTCATTTTTCATCGCTTCATCTATTTTTTCCTTTGCCTTGTCAAGCGTTCCTGCATCTAAGGCGAGTTTGGCTGCGCCTGATTGTGCAAATACAGTATAGGGAAGAAATCCCATCATCAAAATTACGAGCAATAGTTTTACTGTTTTCATAAGGTTTAATCTTTTACTAAAAAATGTTTTCTTGCTACAAATATCCAAAGATATTCATAAATACCAATAAATCTTAGGGGCTTAATTCAAAACTCAATTGTATTTTAACAATAATTTATTGATTATGAACACCTTACCAACGAAGTACTTTTTGGCTAATTTTGTATTTAGCAATCATTAACTATAAAATAGCATTTTCCAACCACACAGCTACATTAAAATACAAAAAAAATCATAATACTTAAATTAGTCAGGGTGCAAGTCAAATTGACTTCCCAATGCTCTCTCTTGTGGAGCTACGCTTAGGACGCACTTTTTTAAAATATTGATTATCAGCAAGTTCTATTTCAAAATAAAATTGGTAGTTGCTGAATAAAGTGTGTATGCTTTGAAAACTTTTTCACTCCATAGCCCATAGGTTGCAACCTATGGGCTATGGAGTGAAAAATGACTATTTCGTCATAATACAATCTTAAAAAATCCATCAAAATAGACCTCAAATTAGTCAAAAAGAACATGCATACTTCATTGTTGGACTACTATAAAATTTTTAATCTATTGATAATCAATTATTTACGAGATAAGTGTCCTAATCGTAGCTCTTGTGTAGAGGGAAGGGGTGAGGTGACTAAAAAGGGAAATTTGACTTGCACCCATTAGTTACTCATTTTACTTTTAAGGCAGCTCTAGGTTAAAAAAATTATAAATTTTTATTCTTGGTGTGTATTTACAAGGAAATCATTAATTTTGACTAACCTTGATTTTCATTAAAACTGTAAAAAATATACAAGATGAGAAAGTTTAATACTTGGATTTGGCTTCTAGCCTTTATTTTTGTGAGTATGTCTATAAATGCACAAAAAATCACTTATCCTACTACTGCCAAAGGCACACAAGTAGATGAATACTTTGGTGTAAAAGTAGCCGACCCCTACCGATGGTTAGAAGCAACTGACGCACCCGAAACACGCACTTGGATAGAAGCCCAAAACAAAATCACCAATGGCTATCTAGCACAGATTCCTTACCGTGAAAAAATTGAAGCACGCCTAAGCCAACTTTGGAACTACGAAAAGGTAGGCGCACCTAATAAGCACGGAGAATACTACTATTTTTACAAAAATGATGGGCTACAAAATCAAGCGGTCTTTTACCGCACCAAAGCACTAGAGGGCAAAGCCGAAGTATTTTTAGACCCTAATACACTCTCTGACAATGGCACGGTGTCGCTAGGCAGTACTGCCTTCACAAAAGACGGTAGCCTTTTCGCCTATTCTACCTCTACTGGAGGCTCTGATTGGAGAGAAATCTTTGTGATGAATACCAAAACAGGTAAACTCATAGAAGACAAACTCATAGATGTAAAATTCAGTGGCATCAGTTGGAAGGGCAAAGAAGGCTTTTACTACAGCAGCTACGACCGTCCCAAAGACGAGAATTACCTCACTGCCAAAACTCAATACCACAAACTCTACTACCACAAATTAGGTACGCCCCAAAGCGAAGATATACTGGTATTTGGAGGAGAAGCTACCCCACGCCGCTACGTGAGTGCTTACCTTACCGAAGATGAGCGTTTCTTAATTATTTCGGCATCAGTAAGTACCACAGGCAATGAACTATACATTCAAGACTTATCAAAATCGGGCAGTAAGATTATGCCCATTGTAGAAGGTTTTGAGAGTGAGCAGTATATTATTGATAATGAAGGAGATAGACTGCTTATATTCACTAACTTGAATGCACCCAAAAAACGTGTAGTAGCTACCAGTATCAAAAATCCCAAGCCCGAAACTTGGAAAGATGTCATTCCTGAATCAGACAATGTGCTTTCTACCTCCACAGCAGGCAAAAAAATATTTGCAAGCTATTTGGTAGATGCCAAAACGGAAGTAAAACAATATGACCGAAACGGTAAATTAGAACGCACTATCTCCTTGCCAGGATTAGGTACAGCAGGTGGATTTGGCGGAAGAGAGACTGACAAAGAAATCTACTATTCCTTCACCTCCTTTACTTATCCTGCCGCTATCTTCAAATATGAAATCGCCACAGGCAAATCTACCCTCTACTGGCAACCCAAAATAGACTTCAACCCCAATGACTACGAAACCAAGCAGGTATTTTATACCAGCAAAGACGGCACAAAAGTACCTATGTTCATCACCCATAAAAAAGGAATAACACTCAATGGCGATAACCCTACCTATCTCTATGCCTATGGAGGCTTTGGCGTAAGTCTTACCCCAAGTTTTAGCATTACAAGGTTGATTTGGCTAGAAAATGGAGGAATCTATGCACAGCCCAACCTACGTGGCGGTGGCGAGTATGGCGAAGAATGGCACAAAGCAGGTACTAAAATGCAAAAACAAAATGTATTTGATGATTTTATTGCCGCTGCCGAATACCTCTTCAAAGAAAAATATACCAATGCAGACCGCCTCGCCATTGCAGGAGGCTCTAATGGAGGATTGCTCGTAGGGGCTACTATGACCCAACGCCCCGACCTTGCCAAAGTAGCTTTTCCTGCTGTAGGGGTACTAGATATGCTTCGCTACCATACATTTACGGCAGGAGCAGGCTGGGCTTATGACTACGGTACTGCCGAAGATTCTAAGGAGATGTTTGAGTATCTACGCAACTACTCGCCCGTACATGCTCTCAAACCTGACACAAAATACCCCGCTACTATGGTAACTACGGGCGACCATGATGACCGTGTAGTGCCTGGACATTCATTTAAGTTTGCTGCCACACTGCAAGAAAATCACGCAGGCGAAAATCCAGTACTTATCCGAATAGAAACCGAAGCAGGACACGGGGCAGGCACACCTACTTCAAAGCAAATTGAGCAATGGGCTGATGTCTGGTCTTTTGCTTTTTATAATATGGGGCTGAAGGTGTATGAAGAATAGAATGTAGCTCACACTACGCCAAGTTTTGTAAGCTTTAAATTCGTATTATTTTCCATTTACAAAACTTGGCGTATAGCATAATGCTTTTATTTTTTGTAACTTTGTCTAATACAACATTACAAACATGATAGCAGAAAAATACATCAATCCCTTTACCGATTTTGGCTTTAAGAAAATATTTGGAGAAGAAGCCAATAAAGATTTATTGATTGACTTTTTGAATGAGTTACTTGTAGATAAAGGCAAAATCATAGACCTGACCTATCTCAAAAGTGAACATTTAGGTACGACTGATTTGGATAGAAAAGCCATCTTTGACCTGTATTGCGAAAATGAAAAAGGCGAAAAATTCATTGTAGAAATGCAACGTGCCAAGCAAGACTACTTCAAAGATAGAAGCCTGTATTATGTTACTTTTCCTATTCAAGAACAAGCCAAAAAAGGTGCTTGGGACTATCAACTCAATGCCGTTTACTCTATTGCCATTATGGATTTTGTTTTTGAAGAAGACAAAATGAATCCAGATAAAATCGTACACGATATTCGTTTGATTGAGAAGGAAAGCCAAAAGGTGTTTTATGATAAATTACGGTTTGTTTTTGTGGAAATCAAAAAATTCAATAAAACACTAGAAGAAACAGATACGCATTTTGACAAGTGGCTCTATGTTCTTAAAAACCTGTCAAAGCTAGATGTCATTCCACCAAAGCTCCAAGAAAGAATCTTTAAAAAACTATTTAAAATAGCTGAAATTGCTCAATTTGATGAAAGACAACTGCAATCTTATCGGGATAGTGA
>CAYZQI010000014.1:48495-51770 GCA_964480455.1 uncultured Cytophagaceae bacterium | reverse complement strand
AAAAAACAACCATATAACCATTCAACAAGGAAACCCTATTCAAACAAATCGGGCTGTGCCTTGCTAATCATTTGCCAGAGGGGCTGAAACTGAAACCAGCCAGCGAGCGGAGTACCTACCTCTTGGCGTGTCTTTTGGGCTACTTCGTGGCTGATGCGTGTGGGCTTGCCTGCTGCCTCGGCAATGAGTTGCACTTGACAGCTTCGCTCCATAGTGATAAACCACCAAGCAGTTTCTTCAACAGTTTTACCAACGGTGAGCAATCCGTGATTTTTAAGAATGACTGCTTTATGGCTACCGAGTGCTTCACCTATTCGTGCGCCTTCTTCTACTTCATTCACTATGCCTGTATAGTCATCAAACAAGCCATGGTCTTCATAGAAAGCGCAAGCATCTTGGGTAAGTGGCTCTAGCTTTTTACCCAATGTAGAAAAAGCCCTTCCATAGGTAGAGTGAGAATGGGCTGCCGCAATCACATCAGGGCGAGCTTCGTGCACCTTAGAGTGTATAGCAAAAGCAGCTCGATTGACTAGCGGGTATTTTCCTTCAATGATTTCGCCTTCGTGGTTTACCAAGATAAGGTCAGAGGCTTTGATATGCCCAAAATGTAGCCCAAAAGGATTGACCCAAAAGCAATCCTTGTGTTCAGGGTCGCGCACAGTGATGTGCCCTGCTACACCTTCATCAAAACCATATTTGGCAAAAAGCCTGAAAGCAGCAGTAAGCTGTACTTTGCGGTATTGGCGTGTTTCTTCAGCAGTTTTGAATTGTGGCGGCCCACCTATTTTGCCCAACAGGGCTTGTTGAACTTCGGTGATTTCTTGACTTTGCTCGCTCATGAGTTTAATAATTTTAAGATAAAGTAAAATTTTTCCTGAAAATTACGAAGCTTTGAGGAGATTTGCAACTACAACTGCCTCCTTCTCTTACAAAACGAAGTGCAAATAAAAACTTTGCTAAACAATCACAATGGCAAATTGATTTGAATAAAAAAAGAAGAATAGCAAGAATATTTTGTAAAAAAGAGTAGTTTTACTAATTGTAAACCACTCACTATCAAAAAGTAAAAAAAACTATGGCATTTGATGATTTTGTAGCAGAAACCCCTGATAACTTTGAGCAAAAATGTTTGTGTGTATTAGTGCTTGACGTATCGGGTTCTATGACAGGCGAGCGCATCAAAGAACTCAACAGGGGTTTAGATGAGTTTCACAGACAAGTACGCAATGACGAAATTGCCGCACAAAGACTTGAAGTATGTATCATTGCTTTTAATTCTAATATTTCTTGTATCCAAGAACCTGCCTTGATTGATAAATTTGTGATGCCCATTCTCAAAGCACGCGGCACTACCAAACTCGTGGACGCAGTGCGGGCAGGCATAGATAAAACCGAAGCGCGCAAACGCTGGTACAAAGAAACAGGGCAGTCTTACTATCGCCCTTTCGTGATTCTGATTACGGACGGCACGCCCGATTCTGATCAAGACATTGACGGGCTTTCTATGGAAATCAATGAAGGTGTAAACGACAAGCGTTTTATGTTTTTTCCGATAGGGGTGCAAGATGCGAATTTAGATGTACTCAAGCAAGTTGCTCATCCCTCTACACCTCCTATGATGCTCAAAGGGCTGAATTTTATTGCTTTCTTCCAGTGGTTGAGCAATAGCATTGGCATTATCACTAAATCTAATGAGGGCGATAAGGTAAATTTCCCAGATACCTCGGGCTGGGGGCAGATGGAAATCTAAAAAGGCATTAGGTTTTCAGGATAATCTGTAACTAGGCAGCTAAAAACCATTGGCAATTACTTACGTAAACTATCGTTTAGCAAAGGCAATTGAAGTTTAGGAAAATGTAGAAAATAACTCCCAATACTTTGATTTGTAAACTATTGATAGTCAGTTACTTGACTTAACTGACAATCGATAAGCCACAATTACTTAACTTACTTATTTTGATTTTTTAAAATGATAAAGCAAGCCATTATCTATCTGATAGTATTTTTTTTAGGTGGATTACACCTACAAGCCCAAAAGCTCAACAGTGCTGAAGAAAGAATCTTTAGGGCTGAAGCTGCCCGATTGATTGATGAATATTATAAGGTACTGCCCGAAGTACTTGGAAAAAGCAAAGACAGTGTTAGCGTGCTAGAAGATGATGAGGAAGGTGAACCTATCAATCGTAAGATTTCTTACAAACAGCAATTTATCAATCGCTTTTTTCCTAACAACGATATTTATATCTACAATGACCTCAGCCCAGACGACCAGCCCGACCCTGCGGCACAAAGGGTGATGATTGTAGATGAATACCTTGAGCAGCTTAAATATTACTACGGAGACCAAAGCAAAGGTAAATTCACTTCTGCCCTCAACAGTGCCAACGTAACCCAAGTAGGTTACAACAGCCAAGCCCCTGAGCCGTTTTATTTTGCCAAAGTAGAGATCGAGCGTAAGTTTAAAGGAATGTACTTAGGCAGGTACTTTACCGAAAACACCAAAAAACTTGATTTTTATGTCAGGACGATTAATAAGCCTGATACCCGCCTGAAAGAGTTTAAAATCATCAGTATTGATTTTAAGAGTGTGCAAATCAATGATAAACTAAGCCCCGAAGAGGCTACTGCCAAAGGCTTACAACTCTTTGACCAAGAAGACTTTGATACTGCATTCAAGTACCTCATCAAGCATAAAGACAACAAAAAATTACGCAAAAATAGCAATGCTACGTGGGCATTGGGTTATATGTATTTTTGGGGAAGAGGCACAGAAAGAAGCGACAAAGAAATGGTAGAGTGGCTAGAACTCTCTGCCCAGCGCAACAATCTCTATGCCCTGCATTACTTAGGCGAAAATTATTATTTTGGAGAATATGGTGTAGAAGAAGATGAAAAAAAGGCTTTCAAATACATCAAAGAAGCTGCTCGAAAAGGTTTTGCCGAATCACAGTTTTTTCTGGGTGAGCGATACCAAAAGGGCGAGGGAGTAAAGCAAAATGACCGAACTGCCCGTAATTGGTATAAAAAAGCTACCAAGCAAGGTCATTTAAAAGCAAAATACAATTTAGAAAAAATGGGGAAATAACTCCCCATTTAAAACTCATCAGGGCTCAAGCCCAAAGCTTTGAGTTTTGCGAGTAGTTTTTCATTGCGTTGCCTTTCCTCGGCAAGTTCAGAAGCTATCAAGGTTTTTTCATTCTTTTCTTGTTCGGCACGTTCTTTTTCTTGTTCGGCACGTTCTTTTTCTTGTTCGGCACGTTCTTTTTCTTGTTCGG
>CAYZQI010000014.1:0-48395 GCA_964480455.1 uncultured Cytophagaceae bacterium | reverse complement strand
TTGTTCGGCACGTTCTTTTTCTTGTTCGGCACGTTCTTTTTCTTGTTCGGCACGTAATCTTTCTCGTTCTTTTTCCTCTGTTTCTTTGTCTGCACGTTCTTTTTCTATAAGAGAGCGTTCTGCACCTGTGTAGAGTAAGTTGCCTTCTTTATTGCACCATCTCGCCCAAGGAACTTTTTCTTGCTCAAAAAGTCCTTCCCATATCATTATCCCAAGAGCAATTTCAGGCATATAAAAATGTGCGTTTTCAAAACGTTCATAGCTTCCTAATTTTAGATTTAGTACAAACACATTGAGTCGCTCATCATAGATTTCCAGATAGGGGTCTATCAAGATATAATAAGATACCTCCATTTGAGCGTAGATTTTCATCTTCTGGTCATTTTCTCTACCTACTCTGTTAGAAATAACCTCCACTACTAGCTCAGGGGCTTTGCCTACTAGCCAAGTAAAGTAGCACTTATTTTTTTTATCAAACCAATCAGAAGGTTTTTTGACATCAAAGCTCAAAAACATGTCAGGCACTACGGGGGGCTTATCTACTGCATAGTAAATTCCTACATTGGCAGATGCCCAAAAGTTGCGCTCTGTCCATTGGTTGTTGTGCAGAGGGTCAATGAATAAACGCTGCTGCATTTCAGAAAAAATATTATCCACGGGGTCGTCATTTTCGGTGATAAATTGTTCATAATCAGGTTCTTCTATTTCGTGATAGACAGTATGGGCGTAAATTAGTTTATTGTCCTTGCGTGCTACTAGCTTGTATTGTTCTCTAAAACCTAACTCTTCTATGACTGAAATTTCCATATTTGTATAAAAAATAATAATTTACTTCATTACAAATATACAAAAACTGAAGTAAACAAGTGCTCCATTTGTTAAAATTTTAGCCTATAGGTGGTGCTTTGTAGCACATCACGCACATTCAAGTTTTAAATGCAACTTTATTGTTGATTACTTGCCTAACTATTTTTTTAGTTTTATCTTTGAGAATAAATAGATTTACCTAAAAGAATGGAAAAATTAGAAGAACTTACACGTGCCGAAGAGCAGATAATGCAAGTGCTTTGGAAGCTGAAGAGTGCTTTTGTGAAAGACATCGTTAAAGAATTACCGCTCAATCCTAAAAATAATGAGCCTTATGCTTACAACACTGTATCTACGATTGTGCGTATTTTAGAGGAAAAGGGTTTTGTGGGGCATAAAGCACACGGGCGCACCCATGAGTACTTCCCTCTGATAGAAAAAAGCCACTACAGCAACTTTTATCTTAAAAATTTTATGGGTAAATATTTTGGAGGCTCATTCGAGAAAATGGTTTCTTTTTTTGTGAAGCAAAATGATGTAAACCTTGATGAATTTGAAGACCTCATCAAGTATGTAGAAGATGATATCAAAGAAGAAAATAAAGACCTTGATAATTAACCAATTGATATGATAGATTATTTCTTTGAATTTACCCTCTGTTTAGGTTTGTTTTATGGATTTTACCAGCTTTGCCTCAAAGATGACTCTTTTCTACAAAGAAATCGCTACTATCTTTTATTGAGTTCATTACTAGCTTTACTGCTTCCACTTTTAGAGTTTCAATTCTATGGCAATACGCCTGGGCAAGCCACTCCTCTCAACCTTGAGGGCATCACGCTACAAGTGAATGTACTTAAAGATAGCGTAGTGCCGCAGCAAAGTATTTTTACTCAGTGGTTCATCGTCTTTTATTTGCTAGGTGTAGTTTTTTTTTCCCTACGTTTATTGCTGCATTTCAAAAATTTACGCACCATCATCAAAAGCGCTACTTTAATCCATCAGCCAGGCTATCTACAAATCAATACCGAAGGAAAACTACCCACTTTTTCTTTTTTTAACTATCTATTTTGGGATAATACTCAAGATTTAAGCGAAAACGAAAAGCAAAAAATACTCTTGCACGAACTAAAACACATTCACGACAGACATAGCTATGATATTATGTATTTTGAGCTTTTGAAAGTTATTTTTTGGTTTAATCCGTTTTTATATCTTTATCACCGTGCTCTACGCAACAACCACGAATACATTGCAGATGCCTCTGTGATGTACCATAGCGATTTAGAAAGCTATCAAAAACTCATGGTGCAGCGTCTTTTTCAGCAATTGAAGTTCAAGATTGCTCATAACTTTAACCAATCTGAAATCAAAGCACGCCTCAAACGCCTTCAAAGTCGCCCCACGCCTAGCTACTGGCAAATCAAGTTAGTTTTTGTACTGCCGCTCATCTTACTGGTATTTGTGGCTTTTTCCAATAAACCTGGTCTACCAAAAGCTAATGAACTAGCTTTCATAGAACAAAATAGGTTTGCAACTGTGGCAGAGGGCTTGGATATATTTTACAAAGAACTCGCCAAGAATATGCAATATCCTGCCGAAGCACGACAAGAAGGCATAGAAGGGCGGGTGTTTGTACAGTTTACTGTGATGCCTAGTGGTGCTTTGACTAATTTTAAAGTAGTCAAAGGGATACACCCCTTGTGCGACCAGGAAGCGATTCGTGCCACTCGAGCTACTGCTGTGGCATGGCTTCCTGCACGGGTAGAAGGCAAAAATGTAAAACAAGAAGTCAGTATTCCCATTCTTTTCAAACTGAACCGCTAGCCATCAAATCAAAGAAAGTAAGCCCCAGACTTTTAAACAGAAAATTCTTAGAAAGCATGTTAGAAAAAAAGTTTCCCGAAGTAGATTTAAACCGACAACGTAAGTTTATTTTTTTAATTAGTCTGATAGTAATATTATCCATCATAAATGTAGCTTTTGAATGGCGAAGCTATGACGATTTTGAACAGATAGACCTTCGCAATGTACTTGAATATGAAGTTATCAATCACCAACCACTTCCCTTCATCCCTCCTTTGTCTCTTGCAAAAAATACAAATGCTGAACAAGACCCACTAAATACAGAAATAATAATTTCTGTCTCTTTTGAAGAAGACTATGACAAGTAGCTTGGATTTAAGATATGATGTTTCTCTGCTACCAAATCATAAATGAGCATCAGCAATCTATCAATATTAATTTTTTGCGTAGCCGAAATCCCGATTACTGTTGGGTTATCTTGATTGATTTCTAACATCATCTGTTCATCAGGCTGTGCAAGGTCTATCTTATTATAGACTAGCAGAGTTGGCTTGTTGGTGGCACCAATGTCTATCAAAGTTTGATTGACCACTTCAATCTGATTTTGATAATCTATTGCCGAAACATCTACCACGTGTATGAGAATATCTGCCTCAATGATTTCATCTAAGGTAGATTTAAAGCTCTCAATCAGCAGTGTAGGGAGTTTTCGTATAAATCCTACGGTATCTGTGAGCAAAAACGGCATTCGATTGAGTACTACTTTTCTCACTGTGGAGTCCACAGTGGCAAAGAGTTTATCTTCTGCAAACACATCAGCTTTTGAAAGTAGGCGCATCAGTGTAGATTTGCCCACATTGGTATAGCCTACTAAGGCTACCCTCACTGTCTTTTCGCGAGCTTTGCGCCGAGTGATGCTTTGCTGGTCTATTTTTTCTAATCGCTTGCGCAACAGAGATATTTTATCTTTCACAATTCTTCGGTCTGTCTCGAGTTCTTTTTCGCCTGGGCCTCTCATACCAATACCCCCTTTCTGCTTAGAGAGGTGTGTCCACATACGGGTAAGGCGCGGAAGTAGGTATTGGTATTGCGCCAATTCTACTTGGGTATGTGCTTGGTTGGTGCTTGCTCTTTTCGAGAAAATATCCAAAATGAGTAGGCTTCTGTCAAGAATCTTTATTACGGCTTCATCTATCACCGACCCATTGAAGGCACGCTCTAGGTTACGCACTTGCGAAGGGCTAAGGTCATCATCAAAAATGACAAGGTCGATTTCATTTTCTTTGACATACTGTGTGATTTCTTCTAGTTTTCCCTTACCTACAAAGGTTTTGTTTTCGGGTTTTTCTAGTTTTTGGGTAAAAGATTTTTTGACTTCCACGCCGAGCGTTGTACTCAAAAAAGCCAGTTCATCGAGATAAGCTTGCGTTGTGAGGGCATCTTGCTGATTGTGATAAACTGCTACTATGACGGCAGTTTCTTGAGGTTTTGCGGTATCAAAGTGTTTTGGCATACAAAAACAATAGGCGATAAATTGTAATAACTCTTCTTCAAAATAAGTTATGCTTTCAGAGAATATGTTAATTTTGCAACAAGTATTAACAAAGATTGTTGCTTTGCGTCTTTAAAAAAGTATTTTGTGAATTAGGTCTTTTTCATTGATTGAAGGGTTTTTTAGATACTTCTTAATATGTAAACAGATACTTTTGATTCACAAAATAACACAAAGTTAGTGAAAATTCAATAAAGTTGATATTTTACTTTTTTTAAACTTTTGCAGAAAAAATAAAAACTTCCTTTAGGATATGCGAGTTGCCATCGTTTTAAACACTTCTTGGAACATTTACAATTTTAGAAAAGGGCTCACACTTTCTCTTCTGGCCGAGGGACACGAAGTTATAGCCATTGCCCCCCAAGACGATTACTCTGATTATTTAGTAGCTATGGGATGTGAGTTTTATCCCGTAAAAATGCAAAACAAAGGTTCTAATCCATTGCGAGATTTGGCCTATATGCGCCAGCTTTACAAAATCTATAAAAAAGCCAATCCTGATGTGGTGCTTCAGTTTACTATTAAGCCCAATATTTATGGTACTTTGGCAGCCTATCCACTCAAAAAGCTGGTAGTTAACAATGTCTGTGGCTTAGGTACTGTCTTTTTGCACGATAATTTTACGGCTAAAATCGCACAGATGCTCTATAAATTTTCATTTAAGTTTCCTAAAAGAGTATTTTTTCAAAATGAAGATGACCGTAATTTATTCATAGAACGAAAGCTCATCCGCTCTAAATCTACTGACCTTTTGCCTGGCTCGGGTATTCCTCTGGATAGATTTACACCCATAGCTTTCAAGCGCAATGCCACTTTTACTTTCTTGGTGGTGGCTAGGCTGCTATACGACAAAGGCATCAAAGAGTATGCGGCGGCGGCTCGCATCTGTAAGCAACAAGGCATCAAGGCAAAGTTTCAGCTCTTGGGTGCTATAGATACTGATAAAAACTTAGGTGTCTCTCACGCTCAACTCCAAGCTTGGATAGGTGAGGGTCTGATAGAATATTTGGGTACAACCGACGATGTCGCCTCGGTGATAGCAGAGGCTGACTCGGTAGTGTTGCCCTCTTACCGTGAAGGAACGCCAAGGGCACTCCTTGAGGCCGCAAGCATGGCAAAACCTCTTATTACTACCGATATTGCAGGTTGCCGCCAAACCGTAGATGAAAACATCAATGGATTTTTATGTAAAGTAAAAAACGCCGAAGACCTCGCTCAGAAGATGCTTCAGATGTATGCCCTTGATGATGAAACACTCGAGCAAATGGGCAAGGCAAGCCGACAAAAAGTAGAAAATGAATTTGATGAGAAAATAGTTATCCGAAAATACCTTGATATTCTTCGTTCTTATGAAATCTTACAACGCCGCAACACTCGTAAAGTAAATACAACCAACTTGCGCCTCTCCACTATCTAAAAGTATTGCAAGCAAAGTATCTATTTATGAGGTAGTAAGCCCTAAAATTAATCTAAAGAGATTTTTTTTGAACAGAGTTTGCTTAACTTTGTATCAAATTATGATAGAATAACAAGTATGAAATATGCAATAGGTCTCGTCTTACTCGGGTTATTCATGCAGTCCTGCCGCGTGTATAATCAAAACATAATGTTTCGAACCAAAGAAAACATCATATCAAGTAGAGACTCCATTACACAAGCACAAATCTCTGCCGAGCGCAACTATCTTATCCAAAAAAACGACTATCTTGAGGTAAGGGTCTTTACAGACAGTGGCGAGGTAATCATAGATCCCCCCAGAATCAACCCCAATACAAATATCCAAAATGTAGGTGTTCAAGGACAACAAGGTTTTCAACAACGGCAAGTAGGAACATTTGGCGATAATACTTTTCCACTGCAATTTCCTAACTTCCTAGTACAGCAAAATGGGCTGGTAAAACTTCCCAAAATTGGCGAAGTATTGCTTGACGGGCTTACCTTAGACCAAGCTGAGCGGGTACTCGAGAGGCGATACGAAGAGTACTACCCTGGGGCTTTTGTCAGAGCAAGATATACCAATAAAAGAATTTTTGTGTTTAAAGGAAACCAAGGTTTGGTATTGCCTTTGCGCAATGAAAAGATACATCTCATTGATGTATTAGCGCAAACTGGAGGCATGGAAGCCAACATGCGAGCATCAAATATTAGGTTAATTAGGGGAGATTTGGAAGACCCTACCATCAAACTTATCAACCTAAGAACTTATGAAGGGCTGATAGAACACGACCTTACCATAGAGGCAAATGATATTATCTATGTAGAGCCTGTCCGTAAAACTTTTTTGGAGGCCTTGCGCGACATTTCTCCTGTATTGAGCTTTATTAGTACTACGCTTACGTTTGTATTGTTATTTAGAAACATTGGGAATTGAACAAAAATATCAACATACAGAACACGCTTACTACCCACAACGACAGTAGTAATGATACTTTTGGAGATATAGATTTTGGAAAAATACTTTCTATTCTTCGTAAAAGTCTGATATGGGTTATCCTGATTAATGTATTGATATTTTTTGGTGTTTATACCTACCTACGCTATTACAAACCTATCTACAAATCGTCTGCAAGCCTCAAACTGAGCATCAAGAACGAAAGCTCCATACAAGGTCTGTACTCTTTTGGAGGAAACAACGACAACGTAAAAGAACTTTTGGGGGAGGTAGAACTCATACTTTCAGATGTAATCATAGAAGAAGTTATCAAAGACCTAGAGCTGAACATAAGCTACTTTGCAAAGGGAAACTTTATAGATAACGAGCTGTATCCAGATGCTCCCTTCGAGACGGTCATTGAATTGAAAGAAAATAACTTTTATGATAAAGAAATTAACATAAGACTACTCAACGCAGAAAATTACGAACTTAGCTACTTAGTAGGAGAAAAACCATATAAAGAAATTTTCTCCATTAATCAAAAAATTAGTACACCACACTTTCACCTTGAGCTCATTGCTGATAAAAAATTGCTCAAAGATAGATTGGCACAACCTTATTATTTTGTGCTAAACAGTAAAGCAAAGCTGGCAAAATATATTAGAACGAATCTTGCTGCCGGTATCACCAAGCAAGAAGCACGTATCGTAGAGATTAGCTTTACAGACAACAGCCAGAAAAAAGCCCAAGCCATTGTCAGTGCCATAGTAGAAGCCTACAAAGAAAAAAGTTTAGAGGAGAAGAACAAGTCCAATCGCCAACAAATTGCTTACCTCAACGACCAGCTCAAGCAATATGAAGACTCGCTCATGGTTTATGAAGAACAGCTACAAAATTTCTTTCTTGAAAATAAAACCAAAAATATTGATGATAAATTAGGTAAGGCAATTGAACAAATAGAACAACTCTCAAGAGAAAATCAAACTATCGCCAAAAAAATAAGTCTGCTCAGAGAACTAGAAACGCTTGTGCAAAAAGAAGCAGATTTGAAAGATTTTATCCCTATGCTGCCAGAGCTAGGTATAGAACTCATCTCACAAAACATTAGTAAAATTCAAGAACTCATCAAAGAAAAAGAAATTCTTAAGTTAAGCGAAAATGTAGATAAAAACAATACTTATCGTACCAAAAGGCTCAATATAGAAATGGGTGTGGTAAAAGAGGGGATTCAAAGTAGCATTGCAGTAAATAAAAGATTGCTCTATGAACAGATAAGAGAAATCAATGCCAAAAGAATAGAGATTGAAAACTCTCTGCTAGGGCTACCCACCAAAGGTAGAAAGTACAATCAAGTATCACGGCAATATGAAGAATACAGAGAATATTTTAATACCTTCCTAAAACGCCGTACTGAAATCAGAATCCTCGAGGCTGGGGTAGTGCCTGAGTTCATCACGCTCTCGCCCGCTAACCTCCCCTCAGAACCTATTGCCCCTATAAAATTACAATTTTATGCCGCCGCCGCCGTAGTAGGGCTTTTTCTGAGTGTACTGGTAATAGCAGGTAGATACTTGATGCACAATACCCTCTCTACACAACCCGAACTCGAGAAACTTATAAAAGTACCTGTGCTCGGGTCGGTGCCTGAGTACAGGCGCGCCAAACTCAAATACACCAAACTTGTGGTAGGACAAAATCCTAAATCTTCTATCAATGAAGCACTGCGCTCTATCCGTACTAACCTCGATTTTATGCTACCCACTGGCAAAGGTATCTATGACCAGTCTGGCTCTACAGTCATCTCCATAACCTCTACCATCAGCGGCGAAGGCAAAACCTTCGTAGCAAGTAACCTGGGAGGCATTATTGCTATGTCAGACTTGAAAGTAATTATCTTAGACTTTGATATGCGCAAACCCAAGCTACATATTGCCTTTGATGCAGAGAATACCCAAGGCGTGAGCAGCATCTTGATTGGAAAGAAAACCACTGAAGAATGTGTGCAAAAAACCGAACTCAATAACCTGTTTTTTGTATCCTCGGGACCTACCCCTCCCAACCCCTCTGAGCTTATTCTGAGAGAAGATTTTGATAGGCTGATAGAAGACCTCAAAAAACAATATGATGTAGTCATTATTGATACTCCCCCTGTGGGATTAGTAACTGATGGTATTTTAATAATGCAAAATGTAGATATGCCTCTCTATGTTGTAAAAGCCAACTACTCTAAGAGAGTATTTACTAAAAATATTAACCGCTTAGTAGAAAGCAATAATTTTACAAACCTGGCAGTTATTCTTAATGCTGTCAAAAGAACAGGTACAGGCTACGGCTACGGCTACGGTGGCTATGGCTACGGCGGCTATGGCTATGGGGGCTACTATGAAGACGAACCCAAGCGTAGCTTCTTTCAAAAATTATTCACTCGTAAGTCTGCTGACAAAAAAGAAAAAGAATTATGATAAACTTATGGAACAAGATTTTCACTAAAAAAGATATTGACATAAAAGATACCCATGTTTCCTCTCCCATTCATATTGATATTCATTCTCATCTTTTACCTGGTATAGATGATGGCAGTGCCAGCCTTGATCATGCTTTGGAGATGACAAAAGTATTTGAAAAAATGGGCTACCAAAAGCTCATCACCACCCCCCACGTGATGGGCGATTTTTATAGAAATACACCTGAAATAATTAGAGAAAAACTTGCCCAACTTCAAGATTACCTCAAGACACATCAAGTAAAACTTACCCTAGAGGCTGCTGCCGAATATTATTTAGATGAGTGGTTTATACAAAAACTCAAAAATAACCAAGAGTTACTTACTTTCGGTAGTAATTACTTGCTCTTCGAGACAGGTTTTATGGCACCACCCAAGCAACTTTTTGAAGTTATCTTTGAGATACAAGCACAAGGCTACCAGCCCGTTTTTGCACACCCCGAGCGATACAACTATCTGCAAGATGATTTTGAGATGGTACAAAAAATGGTAGAAAGAGGGGTATTACTACAGCTAAACCTCAACTCTCTCAATGGCTACTATGGAAAGCCTGCCAAAGAGCTTGCTGAAAAGATTATCGACCAGCAGTGGGTAAGCTTTTTGGGCACAGATTGCCATAAACTAGGGCACTTGCAACACCTCCAAAAGAGCTTCAGAGAAAATAGCTTTCAAAAAATATCAATAGAAAAATTGCTCAATCATTCGCTTTAAGCCTAGACCCATGGTAACTTTGCGTCTGGCTGTTTTTTTACTTTAACAATCAAAAATGGTATTCATCACCGGAGGAAGTGGACTTATAGGGCAGTTCATTGTCAAAAAGCTTTTGGCAGAAGGCTATCAAATCAAAGCTCTTACACGCCAAAACCCCACACAGATAGACCTACAAGATGATGCCCTCGAATGGGTACAAGGTGATTTACAAGATATTACTACACTTGAAGCACATCTACAAGGCATTACTCACATTATCCATGCTGCTGCATTGGTTTCTTTTGCGCCTAAAGACCGCAAGGCTATGCAGCAAATAAATGTTGAAGGTACACGCAACTTGGTGAATGTAGCACTGCAATACCCACTTGAGAAATTTTGCTTTATCAGTTCAATTGCCTCGCTGGGCCGCCCTAAAAATGTAACAATACTCCACGAAAATATTCTTTGGGAAGACTCTGACCTAAATACTTTCTATGGTATTACCAAATACTTGGCAGAGGTAGAGGTGTGGCGAGGGCAAGCAGAAGGGCTAAAGACGGTCATTCTCAACCCCTCAGTTGTGTTAGGTACAGGCGACTGGAACAGCAGCAGCACGCAACTCTTTAAATATGTCTGGAAAGAACACCTTTTTTACACACAAGGCACTATCAATGCAGTGGACGTGCGAGATGTAGCAGAGGCAGTATTTCGGGCTACCTTTTCTGCCATCGAGGGAGAAAGGTTTATCCTCAATGCAGGTAGCATGCCTTACAAACAGTTTTTTGAAGAGATAGCTACGCATTTTGATAAAAAAGCTCCCTCCCGCCAAATCAATCCTTTTTGGGCAGGAGTAGCCTGGCGCATTGCCTACCTTGGTGCACTGCTTACGGGTAAAAAGCCTTTTATCTCGCGTGAAACTGCCACAATTTCGCAAAAATCTTTCAAGTATGATAACCAAAAAGCAATCAAATGGCTAGAGATGGACTTCAGACCCCTCAGCCAAAGTATTGCCTGGGCATCTCAAGAATTGATAAAAAAATACCAACATACAAAAAATCGGTAAAATTATAGTAATTTTGCAAAGTCAACACCAATACAAAGTGATAAATAATCGGAAAAATTCTCAAACCGATGATGGAGATAGCCCTAGCTTATATCACCTATTGGAAAGTAACAAACGTTGTCATCTTGGAAAGATAAACAAAATGTTGTGTTTGTTTTTCTTGAATTTAAAAAGAACACTATGTCAAAAAATCCAAGCCACGAAAATACACGCACGCTCATTCAAAACTTTGAAAGAGTATTGCTAGAAGACAAATCCATCTACCTAGAGCTTGAAGCCTACGAAAAAATTATCAACCATTACCGCGATAAACAACTTTGGAACAAAGCACTCATAGCCTGTGAATGGGCCATTGAGCAATACCCCTTCTCTATAGACCCACAGCAGAGTAAATTAGAAATCTTAGTACAGCTGGAGAGGCTTCATGAGGTCCTCTCACTTGCAGACCAGCTCCAGCAGCAATACCCTTACGAACAAGAATTGCTCTTTTTCATAGAAGGTATTTATGCAGGGCTAGGCTATTACCAAAAAAGTATAGACCTTTTGGAGAAGATTATAGAAAAGGGCGAAGACCTAGAAGAAGCACATTTTAGGGCAGGTTTTGCTTATCAAGGTGTGGGCGACTACCATAGTGCTGTAAAAAACTACAAAGCTACTATTACGCTCAACCAAGCCCAAGAGCATGCTGTCTATGAGTTGAATTATTGCCTAGAAATGATTGGAGAACTCTCTGCTGCAGTTCCCTTTTATGAGCAGTTTATCAATCAAGACCCTTACGCACACTTTGCCTGGTTTAACTTGGCTCTTACTTATGCCAAGCAACAAAACTATGGCGAAGCACTGCAAGCTTTTGATTATTGCACCCTCATCAAAGAAGATTTTGACCTTGCCTACATAGAAATGGGGCATTTGTATATGGACATGAAAAAATATACAGATGCACAACAATCTTACACTCAGGCACTTGTGCACGGAGAAGAAGACCCCGACTTGCTTTGTTGCTTGGGTGCTTGCTATGAAAAACAACATGACTTCGAATCAGCTATCTACAACTACAAAGCAGCTATCAAGCTAGACCAAGAGTGGGAAGATGCATGGTACGGCATCGGGGCAAGTCTGTTTGCCCAGCAAAAGTGGTATGAAGCCCTCCACTTCCTCAAAAAAGCCACACAAATCAACCCTCAAAATGAAGTTTTTTGGATAGCAATTGCCGATACTGAATTTAACCTTGGTAATGTGGTCAATAGCATAGAAGCCTACAGGCAAGCTGAAAAAATATCTACCAACAATCCCCGCCTTTGGCTCAACTGGTCCAGAGTATTCTTCGAGCAGGGCGACACTGCCTACGCCCTCGACTTGATACAAGAAGGCATAGAAGAATGCCCCGAAAATGCTTCGCTTTACTATCGTGCAGTGGCTTATCTTCTAAGTACGGGCAATTACCAAGCAGCCCTCGATGCTTTAGAAATGGGGCTAATCCTCAATTATGACGCACATACCGAACTTTATGAGTTTTTTCCAAAGTTAGATAGTCAAAAAGCCATTTATAAAATCATTCAACAGTTTAAGAAAAAATGAAGCGTAGATTAACTGCTGGCTCGCTTCTTCGCTCTCAAAAAAACTAATGTACCTAGTTTGAGGTAATGTATTTTCATTGATTGCTTGCCGGAGGTAAAAAACTCTTGAAACAAGAAAAGCAACGGCAGATAAAGCTACTCCTTTCTGGCTAAAACACTTACTTACTATTGTTATTTGCTTGGTACAGTTGTAATTAAATTGTTAAAATTATCCCTTGTTTTCTATCGAGTGCAATGTTGTATCCATACAATCTACAAGTTTTTTACTAGCTTTGCAAGCAGACAAGTATCAAAAAAATATCATTATTACCAACGCACCTCTAATTCAATATGTGGAATAAAATCGCCCACATCATCTTACGAAGACGTATTACCTTTATTGCTATCATAGCCCTTATCACTGCCTTTATGGCTTATCAAACACTTTTTGTGCAGATGAGTTATGATTTTACTTCGGCTGTACCGCTCAGCGACCCTGATATGGTTTATTTTCAACGCTTCAAAAAGCAATTTGGTGAAGATGGTTCTATTCTCGTGATGGGCTTCAAAGATGAGCGCGTTTATCAGCTTGAGGCGTTCGATACATTTCAAAAATTAATTGATGAATTAAAGCAACTCAACGGGGTCAATGAAGTAGTGGCACTTCCACAGATGCAGTTCTTACAAAAAGATACTACTCACAAGAAGTTCAAGCCTCTGCCTATCTTTCCGAAAGAAGGGCCTCAAAGCCAACAACAGCTAGACTCTCTCTTGGCTTTTGCACGTAGTCAGCGATTTTATGAGGATATTCTCTTCAATCCTGAAAATAATGCGATTGCCATTTTACTTTCCATAGATAAAGACATCATGGAAACGGTAGCAAGAGTAGCACTCGTGAGCGACATTCAGCGGCTAGGTTTTGAATTTCAAGATAAAACTCAAATCAAGGTGCATTTTGCGGGCTTGCCCTTTATACGTGCTGTGTTAGCAAAAAAGGTAGCTGCTGAATTAAAATTCCTGCTTATTCTATCAGGTGTTGCTACTGCGGTCATCTTGTTTGTATTTTTTGGGTCATTCATTTCTGTTATTTTTCCGCTTGTCATCATTGGTACAGTGGTGATATGGAGTGTAGGGCTTATCCAACTATTTGGGCTAAAAATCACAATATTGATGGGGCTACTCCCCCCTATTTTGGTAGTGATTGGTATTCCCAATTGCGTCTATTTGCTCAATAAATATCACCAAGAGTACCGACAGCATCAAAATCAAGCCAAGGCACTAGTAAGAATTATCCGTAAGATTGGTGTAGTTACGCTTATGACCAATACCACTACTGCCATTGGTTTTGCGGTGTTTTACTTTATGGAGAACCAAAATCTGAGCGACTTTGGCTTGGTATCTAGTCTGAGTATTATGGCTACTTTTATTGTAAGTATTATCTTATTGCCAGCTTTTTACTCGCTAGTAGCTCCTCCTACACCCAAGCAACTCCGACACCTAGACCGAAAACCACTCAATGCTACCTTAGACTGGCTGCACGTTATCGTATTTAGATATCGAGAAGCTACCTATGCAGTAGCTTTAATGCTACTTGTACTTTCTGTGTTTGGATTTTCGCAAATCAAGGTAATTTCTTTTATGTTAGACAATCTGCCAGAAGACAGTACACTCAAAAAAGATTTGGCTTTCTTTGAAGATAACTTTACAGGTGTGATGCCGCTAGAAGTATTGATAGATACTCAAAAAAAGAAGGGCGTAATGACTGGTAATACCCTGAAGCTGGCAGAAAAATTTGTAAGGTCTCTTGATGAGGTTGAGAATGTTTCTAAGCCTATCTCTTTGCTAGGGCTAGTAAAAGCAAGCCGACAAGCATTCTACAACAATGATTCTGCTTTTTATGCCCTGCCTGATAAGCGTGAACGCCCTTTTATCTTGAGGTACTTGCAGGGAGGGCAAGATAGTACTAGCCAAGCACTCATCAATACAATGGTGGATAGCACAGGGCAGAAAATGCGCCTTTCTTTTAAAGTAAAAGATATTGGCTCAGACCGCTTAGATTCGTTGGTAAACTACGTCATCAGACCCAAAATAGCAGCTACTTTTGAAAAAACTTCTATGAAAGTAGATGTAACTGGTACTACTTTTATTTTTTTGCGTGGCAATGATTATCTCGTTACAAGCATTAAGAATAGCCTCCTGCTTGCTGTGATGCTTATTGCAGGGCTAATGGCACTTCTGTTTGGCTCTTTCCGAATGATAGTGATTTCTATGCTCTCCAACTTACTACCTTTGCTCATTACGGCAGGGCTGATGGGTTTTCTGTCTATTTATCTCAAGCCCAGCAATGCCCTTGTATTTAGTATTGCTTTTGGCATTGCCATAGATGACTCCATTCACTTCTTGGCAAAATATAGACAAGAACTTTTTACGGGTAAATACTCTGTAGCTGAGGCAGTTTCTATTAGCCTTAGAGAAACGGGTACAGGTATGATTTATACCTCTATCATTCTCTTTTTTGGGTTTATTGTGTTTGTTTACTCTACTTTTGATGGCACAGTAGCACTAGGTGCACTCACTTCTACCACTTTATTTTTTGCAATGATTGCCAACCTCATCTTACTGCCTTCTTTGCTCATTACTTTTGGTTCTAAAAAATACAAACCTGCTCAATCTCAGTTGATTCATTATTTTGATGAAGATGCTATCTTTGAAGATGATGATGAAGAAATAGACCTCAATATGATAAAAGTTGAAAAAAGTAACAAATAAATAAGCCGAAGAAAATGATTCTCTGCTAAATTATCCACTTCAAATAAAAAGATATAATGATTGTCTGACAATTTCTGTAAAAAATCTGCAGCAGCAGACTTTCAGTCCGCTGGCGTTTATGTGCTGAGCAGTATTCAGCATATCTTGTGAAACACCACCACAAAAATTGTCAGAGAACCAAGATAATCATAAAAAATGATTACCTTAGTAGAAGAAAAATGATGATTAACTGACAGGACTATGAAACCATTTGCTTATTCAATGTGCTTTTTGCTCTACTTACTCCCCCACATATCAAAGGCGCAAAGCAAAGGAATAACTAGCCAGCAATCCCTTTTTGAGGAAGTAAACAACTATCACCAAAAATATCTCCTGCCCGTCTATCAACAACAAAGACAAAAATTCAATCAATATCTTGATAAAAATGAAATAGCACAACTTCATGCCCTGTCTATAGCTCATCAAAAATTCACAAATGATAAATACCAATTGCTCAATAATTCTTCAATTGATGGTAATGAGTTTATGGATATGTGGGAAAGTCTCCAGCAAGAAGAAGTAAGAATTTTGTTAAGTTTAGAAGGATTAATCGATAAGTATTTTTTTGTACTGCAAAAACTACTCAAAGAAGAACTCAAAGACCAAATCCAACGGTGGCGAAAAGACCTCAATGGCATCATCTCAAAATACAACGCCAATGTTCTTTTTCCCAAAGAAAGGTTCTTTGCAAAATACGGCTTCGGAAAATGGAGCGACCCAGTATATTTTGTGATTTGGCAGGCCAAAAAACCAAACAGCACTGAATCAGCAGCGGATATGGGGAAAAACTAGCAAGCCGCTGAGTTTGAAATACCATTTATAAATTACTTTATTTGCTGACTTTCGCATAGGTACGTGCATTTACTTGAGCATATATACTTGGTGGTATTTTAGAACTAAAGGTGGGCTTTTGTGGCTTGGGTTTTATCCACTCAAGAAAGCCTTTTGCCCAAATATAAGCTAAGCCCAACACCAAAATACCCACAAATATAAACACCTCTGCAAGCGAAAACCAGCCCCACTGCCCATCTGTGGCCTCGATGAGGCTTTCTTGACCAAACACCGTAGCCCAAGGAAATAAAAATACAATCTCTACCTCAAACAAGATAAACACCAGCGCAATCACATAGTATTGCACATTGAACTGCCCCCAAGGGCTGCCCACAGCATCTTCACCACACTCGTAGGGGGTGAGTTTCTCATAGTTGGGGCGATAGGGGCGCAGCAAAGAAGCAGTAAAAAGCCCCAAAATCACAAATACAATCCCGCCTAAGATAAATAAGAGTACAGTTCCGAAAGCTGAGATTTGTGTGTTCTGCATGGTATTTTGGATTTAAAAATGATAACTGCTTTACTTTTGACCTACTCGTCCATCTGTCGGAGTGCTTTCAACTGATTACGCAGGCTTTTGAGTTCTTGATTTGCCTCTTCTATTTGTTGGTTGAGCGAGTCTTTCAGCTTATCAGCTTTTTTAGAGCGTGCCAAGAAGCCTATGTTGTTGCGTAGTACATCTATTTCGTTTTCAAGGGTAGAGATTTTGCGCCGAAGGTTTGTTTCAAGTTGATTCATCTTGCGTTGCGCATTGGGGCTATCCTTAGAGAGTTTCATTTGTGCTGATAAGCGCACTTTTTCTCTTGCTACTTCATTGGTTTTTGGCAAGCGATTGATAAGCCTATCAATGGCATCATCAAATCTTTCTTGGATTTTATTTTTATCTTTTTTAGGCACAAAACCTATAGATTTCCATTCTTTGATAAATTCGTTAATCAAATCATTAGGCGTATTTTCATCAGGCTGGTATTGCTCTATTTTTTCACAAATTTCTATTTTCTTTTGCAGATTTTGAGCGTAGGTCTGTTCTTGCTCGGTATAAGCTTTTCTTCTTCGCTCAAAGAATGCATCACAAGTGGCTTTGAATCGGTCGTATATAGATTGCCTAAACTTTGCTGGCACGGGTCCTATGTCTTTCCACTTTTGTTGTAGTGTTTTGAGCTGTTCGGCCACAGCCTTGGGGTCGTGTTCGCCATTGACGAGCTGCTCGGCTTCTTCACAAAGCACTGTTTTTTGTTTGAGATTTTCTTCTCGTTCTTCGTCTATGGTTTTGAGGAAGGCGTTTTTATTATTGAAGAAGGTTTTGAAAGCACTCCAGAAGTTTTTACTTACTTCTTTGGCGTGTTCGCGGGGTATGAGCCTGATTGTTTCCCATTCTTTTTGAAGTGCCAATATTTCTTTGGTTTTGGCATTCCATTCTGTGATTCTATCCGACTGAAAGGCTGTGAAAGGAAGAATGACTTCACAAAGTCGTTGTTTTTCTACTAGGTTTTTTTGTTTGGTTTCTTCTAAATTTCTATGATATTCTCTTTTGCGCTCATAGACACGGTCAGAGGCAGCCTTAAACCTGTTCCAAAGTGGCTCTTGGTCTTCTTTGGGTACAGGTCCTATATGTTTAAATTCTTCGTGCAATTCGTTAAGCTCTTTGATGGCTTCATTGATAATTTCATACTCTTGGAGTTTTTCAGCTTTTTCGCAAAGGGCCAATTTGAGAGCAAGATTTTTTTTGCGGTCAAGCTCTATAAGTTCAAAATGTATGCTTCTCTGGTCATAGAACAA
Source organism: uncultured Cytophagaceae bacterium (assembly GCA_964480455.1). Taxonomy (GTDB): domain Bacteria; phylum Bacteroidota; class Bacteroidia; order Cytophagales; family Microscillaceae; genus JAABSX01. The sequence goes on along the minus strand of CAYZQI010000014.1, from coordinate 30,629 downwards.
GTCAAGAAGCGCATTATAGCTTGCCCACAAGTTACGGTTGTGTTGTGCTTGAACTGGTCCTACTTCTTTCCATTCTTTTTGTAGTTTTTTGAGTTCGTCTAAGCTGCTTTCGGGGTTCTCGAGTAGCTTTCTGATTTGGTCTAAAATATCATTTTTACGTTGTAGGTTCTGCTCACGCTCACGTTCTAGCTTGTTTGTTTGGTCGTATCGCTTTTTTTGTAGCTCATTGTAGATTTGATAAAACTCTTGGGTTTCAGCATCTTCTTTAAACTCAAAACCATCTTCTTCACCGCCTTCGGCAAGGAATTTTTCTAATGCAATTTGTTTTTCTTCTTGTATGATTTCATCAAACATGGGGCGCATTTCACGCAGGATTGGTGAAAATTTACGCAAATCTTCTTCTTTTGCTAACTGTTTGATAAGCTCGAGAAACTCTGCCTTCGAGAACTGCGAGTAGTCTGTCTGCGGTAATTCTTCATCTTCTTCATTATCATTTGCGCTTTCTTCCTGTGCGGTCTCACTTTCCTCAGCCTTAGTTGCTGGTTTTTCTTCGTTATTAGAAGTAATGGCTTCCTCATTGTTTTCCTGCTCAGTAGAGGGGGGAGCTTCCTCGCTTACTGTTGCGTTTTCATCTTCAAGAGAGTTAGTCGTTTCTGCTACGTTGTCAGGATTTACCTTCTCCTCTTGCTCGCTTAATACCTCTCCGGTGATTTGCTCAGTACTTTCCTCTTCTAGCGCAGTCCTAGTAGGTTGGGCATCTTCTGATGGAGTAGATTCGGACGCTTGCTCAGTACTCATTTTCTCTTCTTGTAAAGCTGCGTGAGATTGGATATCTTCAGAAGAAATAGACTCAGAGGCATTGACATTTTCATTTTCAGTGATTTCAGGTTGGTCCTGATTGGGTGTTGCGTTATCTTGTTCGTGCATCATATCAGCAAACTGCTTATAAATGGATAAAACTCTAGCTAAACCTAGAGCAAATAATACAAAACTTATCTTTTGAGAAGCAAAGCTACAAAAATTATTCTTAAATTATATTAGTACCTCCTTAAACCTACAATGAATTGTTTGGTTTTGAGGATTTCTCACAAATCGGCATTTACATTCATTTACTTTGAGAAAGCCATAGCAGTAAATAAGATGATTTACTTTAAGTACTTTCAATACAATTTTATCTTCAATTCATTGATAAATTGCATCTTTCTAATTAATTTTAATCTTTCTCAACAAAAAATCATACAATATGCAAAATACACTGGTACTCAGTAAAAAATATCCTCAAAAACGTGCCTTTATCACAGGGGCAGCCTCTGGCCTAGGAGAAGCCCTTGCCTACCAACTTGCCCACGAAGGCTGGACATTAGGCTTGGTGGACATCAACTTGAAAGACTTAGAAAAAGTAGCCTCAGTAGTAAAGCAAAAAGGTGGAAAGGCACTTGTTTATCAACTAGATGTAGCAGACCGAGTGCAATACGCCGAAGTAGCAGCAGATTTTTTAGCCGAAACCAAAGGAATTGATGTGCTGTTCAACAATGCTGGCGTAGGCGATGGAGGTAAAGTAGGTGAATACACACTCGAGAATTGGGAATGGATGATTGGCATTAACCAAATGGGCGTTATCTATGGCTGTCATTATTTTATACCTGCTATGAAAGCCCAGCAATCAGGCTACATCATCAGTACGGCGAGTGCGGCAGCCATTGCTAATGCACCCCAAATGGCTACCTACAATGTAACCAAAGCCGCTGTACTTTCACTCTCCGAAACACTCAAAAATGAACTCTTTGACCACAATATTCAGGTATCGTGTGTAATGCCTTGGTTTTTCAAAACCAATATCATTCAGCACGCAAGAGGCTCAGAAGAGGCAAAACTACTGGGTCAGAAATCAATAGAGGAAGCCAAACTTACCGCTGATGACGTAGCACAAATTGTACTTAAACAAGCAGGCAAAGGAAAATTTCATATCATCATCACGCGTGAAGCCAAAACCATGTGGTGGCTCAAAAGGCTTTCTCCTGTGGGCTTCTTCAGTACCATCAGAAAGCTCAATGCAAGCAAGCAAAAAGAACTAGAGGAAATTTTAGAAAAACAAGCAAAAAATAAAAAAGAAGCCATCAAGATATAGATAGTTTAAATAACTAACAAGTAAAGTATTGAAAATCAAGTGTTTAAATAAAAAAAATACTATTGAGATAAAGTTATCTAATATCTATCTATGCAACAAAAAAATATACAGAAACTACAAGAAAAAATAGCAAAGTCGCTCGATATGGGAGGCGAACAGCGAATCCAAAGGCAGCACGCCTTAGGCAGACTCACTGCAAGAGAACGAATCCAAAAACTCTTAGACAAAAACAGCTTTTACGAAGTAGGGCAACTCAACCATAGCGATTTGGCAGAGGCAAAAGATAAAACACCCGCTGACGGAAAAGTTTGTGGCTATGGAGAAATCAAAGGAAAGCTAGTAGCAGTAACTGCCGATGATGCTACTGTAATGGCAGGGGCAGGTGGACGTGTAGGGTATGAAAAAGAGTTCAAAGTACATGTTTTTGCACATCAAAAAGGCTTTCCAAGTATTCACTTGGGCGATGGAGGAGGAGCAAGAATCCCCGACATTATGGGGGCTACGGGTATGATGAGTTTTACCTATGATGTGCTAAGCGAGCCACGCGACCGCAAAACACTCAAGATTACTGCCATTATGGGCGAGTGCTATGGCGGCCCTACTTGGGAGGCTGCCGTTTCTGATATTGTCATTCAGGTAAAAGGTAGCACTATGGCAGTTACAGGGCCACCCGTGCTAGAAGTAGCTACAGGCGAAAAAACTGACCCTGAAAGCCTCGGAGGTTGGAAAGTGCACGCTGAAAAAACAGGAATTACAGACTTTTTTGCCGAGGACGACCTAGACTGCCTCAAACTTATTCGCAAAGTGCTTGGCTACTTTCCCGCCAATGTCAATGAACTGCCCCCCTTGCTACCCACTAAGGCAAATAAAAACTTCAGACAAGAACGCCTCTTGCATATCTTGCCCGAAAATAGCAAAATGAGCTATGATATGCACGAAATCTTGGAGATTGTCTTTGATGCTGGCAGTTTGCTAGAACTCAAACCCTATTATGATGGCAGCCTTATCACCACCTTAGCAAGGCTTGACGGGCAAGTGGTGGGGGTCCTTACTAATAATCCCAAAGTAAGCGCAGGGGCGATGGGGGCAGGGGCATGTGAGAAGGCAATCTCATTCATCACACTGTGCGATTCTTTTCATATTCCTTTGATTTTTTTGCACGACACACCCGGATTTTATGTTAGCAAAGCCGCTGAAGAGCGTAAAATGCCGCTACAAATCATGAACTTTATCAAAGCATTGCACTACAGTACCGTACCAAGGTTGGCAGTAATTGTACGGCGTTCTTATGGAATGGCACACTGTAATATGGTAGGGGCAGAGATGGGAGCAGACTTCTTAATGGCTTGGCCCAGTGCAGATGTTTCTTTTATGTCGCCCGAAGTAGCTGCCAATGTAGTCATGGGCAGAAAACTCAAAGAAGCCCCTAACCCCGAAGCCGCCTACCAAGCTTTTATGACTGAAATGGCTCAAATGAACGCACCTTGGGAGGCAGCAGGCAAAAATCTGATAGATAAAATCATAGACCCCAGAGATACACGGCTCGAGCTGATACAAGCCCTCAAATTTGCTAAAGGCAAGCACGGAGGATTTAGCCAACGCTTGCTCAAGAATTGGATAAAAGTAGTCTAAAAAGCCAAAACACATCAAAATAAAAAAACTGATGGTAAGATTTTTGAACATATCTTATAACAATAGCGCAATCTTTTTCAGAAGAAAACAGTCTTTTATCTTTATTCAGCCAACAACTATTTTTTACCGTTTAAAATGACGTTATGAAAAAAGCACTCTTATTTTTACTGTGTGTTGTCCTAAGTCCTCTACTCTTTGCGCAGCGTATAGATTCTACCAAAATCATCTACACTGTAGAATCTGTACCCAACCCCAAAGTAGAGAATAGCTCTGTAAGCGACCCTGATAAATACCTGAGTGAAGAAGATAAAGCAGCCATTGATGCTATTTTAAATAGTCTTGACGATAGCACAACTGCTGAAATTGCCGTAGTGGTGCTAGGGAGCATTGGTGAGGCAGTACCCAAAAACTTTGCTACTGAACTTTTCAACTACTGGAAAATAGGTAAAAAAGGTAAAGATAACGGCCTACTGGTACTCACAGTGATAGACCAACGCCGCACAGAGTTTGAAACAGGTTATGGCCTAGAAGCAGTACTGCCTGATGTGCTTTGTTATAGACTTGGTAATCAGATACTTGTGCCGCAGTTCAAAGAAGGTAAATACGGCACAGGCCTACGCCTCCTTGCAGCAGAAATTACTAGTATCATTTCAAAAAATGGAGAAATAGAAGAGAATACTAATACACAAACAACTTCTAACCAAGAAAATACTTCTTATCAGCAAACTACTTACTCCTTTATTGACGAATTACTGCATTTGTTCTCTCCTTACTATCCTTACTCTTTTTACTTTTGGATTTGTCTGCTTATTGGTGTAGTGCTTCCTTTTGTAATTCTGGCCATACTCAAGTCTAAGCAAGATGCTTATGATACCTATATGCAATTAAGAAATCTGAAATACCTGATTTTAATATTCATTTTTCCTATTCCTTATTTGTTTGTGTATATTTATCTCACTATTAAACTCAAACAGTTACGCAATGAGCCGCGCTTCAGTAAAATTAATGGCTTGCCTATGCATAAACTTGGCGACAAGGAAGAAGACCAATACCTCACAAGTGGACAGGTAAAAGAAGAAGCACTCCGCTCTGTAGATTATGATGTTTGGATAACCGAAGGAGAAGACAAAGATTTACTCATCTTGCGCTATGACCGTAGGTTTAGCAAATACAGCAATTGTAAAAAATGTGGATTCAAAGCCTTTTCTCATGACTACTCACGCACCGTAGTTTCACCTACCTATGATTCTGAAGGGCAGGGGGTTACTGTACGTTCTTGTAAGCATTGCAATCATACTACTCGCTCCACTTACAGCATTGCTAGAAAAACACGCCCTAGCGAATCATCATCTTCTTCCTCGTCTTCTTCTTCTTACTCTTCGTGGAGCGGTGGCTCGTCATCATACAGTAGTGGCTCTTCGGGTGGCAGCAGCTCTTGGGGAGGTGGCTCATCTGGTGGCGGAGGAGCTGGAGTGAGTTGGTAAATAAATCAAATCCTTATATACTCTGCCGTCCATTTTTCATTTTTCTTGATTCATATTTTAGATGTAGCGATTTATTTCAGTCCCTGTCTGATAACGGTTTTTCCACCTGTTTTTTTCTTAATTACGCCAGTTAAAAAAAGTGCTATTGCCAGAAACCAAGCCAATCTCCCAAAATAATCGCCTTGCTGGGCATAGAAAGTAAGTTTGGAATCTATGGAAAGGCTTTGTGTTTGGGCTTCGGGGAGTTGATAGTTGCTTCGCTGTATGATTTCACCTTTGGGCGTGATAAAGCCCGAGATACCTTGGTTAGCAACCACGATTACTGATTTTCTTTGCTCTATGGCTCTTAGGCGCGCATATTGAAAATAATAAGTAGAAAAAATGCGTGAGTTGCCCCATTCGTATTGTGGCAAAAACACCAATATATCTGCACCTTGTGTTGTAAAACGGCTAACAGTATGGCCAAAAAGCCCTTCATAACCCAGCAAAGCAGCTACTTGTAGGCTGTCATGAAGAGAAAAAGTAGTATAATTATCTCCTTTTTTCCAAGTATGGGCTTGCTGTTGAGTAGCAAAAGGAGGATATTCAAAAAGTATAGGCAGTAAGCTAAGTTCTACTGTGGGCAAGAGCCTTGTTTGTAGATGTATGGTTGTAGGCGAATCTTTAGCTGTAAAGCGTGCCTCTCTCAGGGCAGTCTTTTTCTCTAAGGTAGTTTTTACTTGTATTACAGCACCAGCTTTGCTTTTGGTGCTATCTTGCCAAGCCATAAAATTGGGCAAATCAGGCAAAATGAGCAAATCTGTTTTGGGAGGAAGCTGAAGAATGGGTAAAGCCTTTTTTCCTTCAAGCACTGGCTGAATAAAGGCTACCTTGAGCCTTTCAGAAGAAGTTTCATACCTTGTGCTAATCACCCACGAACTGATAAAGCCTATCATAGCTACTACCACAGCATAAAAGGTAAAAATACGCTGATTGGCAGGGTAATAACTCCTCAAAGCAAGAAATAAAAAAATATTAATCATCAAAACCCAAAGCGAGCCTCCCATTACACCTGAGATTTCATACCATTGTACCCAGTTGGGGGTGTTGGCAAAGGCATTTCCCAATACCAAGCCTGAGAAGCCCCAGGGTGCGTGTAACTGCGCATACTCAAAGGCCAACCAATACAAAACCAACGAAAAATAACCATACGCATCATCAATGCTATTTTTAGTAAGCCTAAAAAGTACGAAAGGAAGGCACATCACTAAGGCATTGAGCAGGGTGAGCAATAAAGCACCTATGATACCTATAGAAAACAGCCACAAAAAAAGTAATACATTGGCTATCCAAAAAGTCAGAAAAGTAAAGCCCCAAAACCGCCATTTACCATTGGCAACGAACGAAGGTCTATGCAGTACCTCAATCTCTAACAAAGGCAAAAAAGCAAAAAATAAAAAGAAGCCACCAACCACCCAGCCTAGCCAAAATAGACTTGCACTCAGAAGGCTTAATAAAAAAACATAATATAGGGGCTTTTGTGTCTGTTCCATAATGCTAAGGAATTGATAATGAATAATTGATAATTAAATAAAACATTGATAATCAGGTGCTTACTAATTTGAAAATGGCACTTTATTTAATCATCATTACTAAGAAAGTATTTGCAAAGAAAGCGATTTTTTGGGATTTGTAAACAGGCAAACCATTCATTTCAATAGTACATTTTTTATTCAAAGGAAACCTTATAAACAGTAAAAGCCTAGTAATTTGCTTACTAGGCTATACACAAATGCCATAAAGGCTAAAAATAATTTGCCTACAGCTTAATCTTGCTCAGACGACCTTCTGCCTTAGCTTCCTTAATGACACTTTCAATGCCTTTTTTATTGATAGTGCGAAGGGCTTGGCTAGATACCTTAATAGTTACCCACTCGCCCGTACTTGGTAAAAAGAAACGCTTGGTATGCAAATTAGGATAAAACTTACGACGGGTCTTATTATTTGCATGAGAAACATTGTTTCCTGATTGAGTGCGTTTTCCTGTAATTTCACAAACTCTTGCCATAACACAAAATATTTTAATGAGTATTTTTAAAATAGTCTGCAAATATAGAGAATTATTCAGGCTTCTCTAAATTTTTAGTCAGAAAATAAGAAGATTCTCTAAAAATTTTGATTTTTGGAGTAATCCCATCATTTTTAGTAAATTTACACGCTTTATTTGGATAGCCTACCTATCCTACACCATCACTTAATTATGAATAAATATGAACATTGAAGCACTTTTTGAAAATTTACCTGCCAGGTTTAAATCCGAAAAAGCAGGAACTTACCAAGGCGTTTTCCATTTTATCTTGACCGATGACACTCAAGCAGAAAAGCACTTTACTGTGGAGATTGCTCACGCGCAATGCCAAGTAGGCAAAGGCTTGCAAAAAACGCCCAAATGTACGCTCAAAAGTACTGTAGCTACTTACTTGGCAACCGAGCAAGGTACAATCTCTGCTCAAGAGGCTATTTTTTCAGGAAAAATCCAAATTGATAATCTTGCCGAAATGATGAACTTCGGTAAACTTTTTCGCCGACTCCCCACCCCAACAAGCAAGATAAAACTACAAGGCACCGCCAGTAGAAAGCCACAAAGTGGCCCTTTGCTTGGGCTAAAAATTCTTGATTTTACGCGGCTGTTGCCAGGCCCCTTGGCTACTATGCTCATGGCAGATATGGGAGCAGAGGTAATCAAGATAGAAGCACCTAAATTTTACGACTACGCCCGCGATTTTCCTCCCCACAAAGGCGGCGAATCGGCAGGCTACTTGGCCTTCAACCGCTCAAAGCGAAGCCTCTCCATAGATTATGCAGCCCCCGAAGGCAAAGCCATTCTACTAGATATGGTCAAAGGGGCAGACATTGTGATGGAGCAGTTTCGCCCAGGAGTAATGGCAAAAATGGGCTTGGGCTACGAAGACCTCAAAAAAATCAACCCTAAAATCATATATGTATCCATCACAGGCTATGGACAAACAGGTCCTTATGCACAGCTAGCAGGGCACGACCTCAACTACATCACTTTGGCGGGCTTACTCAGTGGCAACCTCCACGAAGCCCCCCAAATGCCGCTGGTGCAAATGGCAGATATAGCAGGAGGCTCTTATATGGCGGTAATTGCTTGTCTTTCAGCAGTATTTGCAAGGCAGCAGACAGGGCAGGGGCAGTTTGTAGATGTGGCTATGATGGACGGCGTAATGCCGCTTACGGTCAATGCAAAGGCCATGCAGTGGGCCACGGGGCAGAATGTGCAGCGTGAGGAGTCTTTTCTTTCGGGTGGCTTGGTCAATTATGGCATTTATCCTACCAAGGACAACCGTTATGTAGCTCTAGGCACATTAGAAGCAAAGTTCTGGGAGAAATTCTGTGAAGTGGTAAACCGCCCTGAGTGGAAAAACCGCATCATAGCTCCTAACAAAGAAGCCTTAGAGCAATACAAACAAGAACTCACTGAGCTGTTTAAAAGCCAAGATGGACAATACTGGGCAAATTTAGGGCTAAAGCACGATTTACTACTTAATTTGGTCTATGAGCAAGACGACATAGACCAAGACCCTCAGGTGATGGCAAGAGAAATGGTGGTAGAGCTAGAACACCCTACAGCGGGAAAGGTAAAGAGTATAGGTGTTCCGCTTAAATTCTCGGCTACCAAAGCAAAACCTGCGTGGGCACCTCCCTTACTTGGCGAAGATAGCTTAGCTATTCTGAAAGAAGCAGGAGTGAGCGAGGCAGCCATTCAAGAGTTGGCACAAAAAGGTATTTTGAAGATGCAGGGGTGAGAATTTCGTAAAAAATTGTGTACGGAAAACTAAGTGTAAAGCATATTTTTTATACACACTTTTCAGTAAAATAAATAAATAAATCTCTGACAATTTCTGTGGAAATCTGTAGCAAAAGGGCATGCCTGTAGCAAAAGGGCATGCCCTTTTGCTACTAAAATCTATTTTATAATGCTACCTCCACAAAAACTGTCAAAGAATCAAATACATACAGTGCTAAAAAACCTCAGGTTTAGAGATTTTTATGTGAGCCATCACAAAAGGGAGCTTTGCCCGTAACTTTGCAACCACACCAATAGACGGTCTTTTTTTCGCTGATGACTTCTTTGACAGGGCTAAACTCTGTGCCTTTGTGCGAGCCATCATAGAAAGGCTGCTTTTGGCTATGACCACAGCTACACCAAAAGTAACTTCCTGCTTCTACTTCTAAGGCATAAGGTGCTTTTTGTACAATTTTGGGAGATGATGCATTTTCAGACATACTACTTGTTTTTTTGAGTTTAAAAAATGATTTTTCTAAAATTTAACTGTAAACTCGCATCTGGTTAGATGGTTTAAAAAGAAAAGCTGTTTTTATTTACCTCACCTTCTGATTGCGTAGTTCTGAAGCATACTTTCTTTTTGAGCATTGGCGGTAGTTTCATATACAATCTAAAACTCTCCCACATGAAAAAGCGCATCGCCTCGGTGTACTACCGGCACATTGTTATGCCCTATCACATAGCCATTGGTGTCTGCTATTACAGATTCTTCATAGCGGTTGGCGGGTCCATGGATACTGCCCAATAAATCACCTTTCTCGACTTTTTCACCTGCGTATTTTTTAAGTCTAAACAGCCCTGAGTTATTGGCACGTACCCAGTGGCTTTGTGTAAAAATATGAGCCTCTCTGTGTTTAGGGGCATTTTTAATCATTTCTAAGTGCTTCAAGGTGCGTTGAGTGCCTTTGATAGCCTCCTCGATGGCAAAATTATCAAAGCGCAGCGACTCGCCTCCCTCATAGACAATCATGGTTTTGCCCATGTTGCGCATCTGCTCGCGTAGTGAGTTGGGGATGATGGCAGAATGTAAAATAAAAGGGGGGGCAAATGCTTTGGCAAGTGCAGAGGCAAGCGCGTCTTCGGGTGCATGTCTGATTTGTGGGTAGTTGGTACGGCTTGCGCCGCCCGTATGAAAGTCAATACCTATGTCCACATTGGGTAGTATCTTAGTACAAAGTGTATTGGCAACGATACCTGCCAACGAGCCATTATCACTGCCTGGAAAGCTACGGTTCACGTCTTTTCCATCGGGCACTTCGCGTGAGAAATTAATGAAACCATAAATATTGATGATGGGCAGGGCAATGACTGTTCCGCACAGGAGGCGTTCTAGCGTGTGGTTGTCTATCATACGGCGCACGATTTCTATGCCGTTTACTTCATCGCCGTGCAGCCCTCCAGAGAGTAGCACAATAGGTCCATCATATTTACTTCTGAATACATAAACAGGCAGGTGTATTTTTGTGCCTGAGGGTAGCCTTACCACGCCAAGTTCTATCTCGGCATTGACTCCTCGGGGTATTTTTTCATTAGCAATGTGCAGAATATCCATAGATTGATTTTTTTGGTTGTCTGACAATTTTTGTGAAAATTTATAGCAGCGAACTTCCAGTCCGCTGGCATTTATGTTCTAAACAGTATTTAGCTCATCTTATCGCACACAATCACAAAAATTGTCAAAGAATCATTTTTTTTGTGTACATTACAGTCCAATGAGAGCATTGTGCTGTTTGTACCTTGTCGCTTTGTTGATTAACCTTGAATGTTTGATAGAAGAAGTAGTTGTGCGCCTATTTTGGTATAATTTATTTATTAGGGCGTTATTAAGAGAAAATTAACCTCAAAATTAGTGTGTTTTGAACAAATATTCTCAAATTGTTGTACTTCTTTTTGTCTTATGTGCGTTTTTTAGACCATAGAACCAAAAATGTTATCCATGAATATCACTGCTCGAAGTTTTATCTTGTGTATTTATTTAGTTTTGTCTTCCTTTTCATTGGGGCGTGGGCAAGAAGTTATGGTGCCTGAGTATTTTGAGTTTGCTGGTATTCGCCTCAATATCAAGCCTGAGGCAAGGCAAGAGATTCAAGTGCGCGTCAATGCCTTGCGTGCTGACAGTACCAAGTTTAGCAAACAAGTCAAAGCGGCTGATTTATACATGCCTCTCATTCAAGACATTCTCGCCGAAACTGGGCTTCCTAGTGATTTTAAGTACCTTGCTTTGCTAGACAATACCCAGCCTGATAGCCTTCTTTTTTGGCAAATGGCTACCCAGCAAGCACTCAATTTTGGGCTTGCTGTCAATAGTGAGGTAGATGAACGGCTCAATGTACTTGCCACCTCTAAGGCAATTGCTAAGTATCTCAAAAACAACCATTTAGAGCTTAAAAATTGGCTTTTTACCCTGCTTTCTTACCACTTAGCCCCCAATCAATTGACAAGCTATCTGCAAAGTAATTTTTCAGGGATTTCCATGCCTGAATTACTCAATATGAGGAGTTTTGATATTGATTTGTTTTCTCACCCCGATATTCTTACTTTTTTAGCATATGATTTTGCGTTCAGACCTGAGCTAGGCAAAAACCTTTATCCAGCGGTAGAGCTAGTAAGTTTTGACAAGACCCAAGGCAAAACGCTCAACGAGCTTGCCAAGGCTTTCTCGCTGCCCGAAGCACAAATCAAAGCCTTCAATGCTTGGCTAAAAGGAAGCCGTATCCCTGCTGATAAAACCTACGAGGCGTTGATTCCGATGCCTACCAAGTCTCCTTCGGCAGAGGTGTTTGTATCTAAAACAAGAGGAGGGCAACTCATCTACGAAACTGAAGAACCTGCCCTTGTGCATACGGTAGAGCCAGGGCAAACCCTCTACAGAATATCAATTATTTATGGAGTAAACATAGAAGACATCAAAAAATGGAATGGACTAAGCAGCAATACGCTCAAGGTGGGTCAGCAGCTTGTCTTAAATGATAGCAAAGCCTCAAGCCCTACGGTCGTCAAGCCCAACCCAAGTACACCTACACCTGACCCCTCAAAAGTATCAGAAAGTACTATCTTTCTGCATACCGTAGTGCGGGGTGAGACACTCTTCGCGCTCTCAAGGAAATACAAGGTAACAGTAGCTGAAATCAAAAACTGGAATGACCTCAAAAGTAATACCCTGCGCTTGGGGCAACAACTAAAAATCAAAGTACCTCAAAAAGAAACCCAAACCACGCCCAAAGAAACCCCAAAGCCTATCAATACAAATCCAAAAGAAGGCAACGAAATAGGCACTACCAAGCCAGAACCAACCACCCCCACGGTGAAGCCTCAGCCCAGCCAGCCACGCACACTGAAAGCCAAAAGCGTACCCAGTAAAATAGAAATGGAAGGCGTAACGCTCATCATCACCGAAGCAGGTCGAGAGCTCATAGAGCAAGATGTGAAGAACCTTACTCGTAGCGAAAAATATTTTTTTGAAAAACTCAATCGTGTAGATGTCTATATGCCCTTGATAAGCCAAACACTCAAAGCAGCCAATATTCCAGAGGATTTCAAATACATTCCTATACAAGAAAGTGCCTTAATAGCCAATGCAGTATCTAGCTCTAGGGCAGTAGGCTATTGGCAGTTCAAAGCTCCTTCTGCTACTGAGGTGGGCATGCTGGTAAATAACCAAATAGACGAGCGCATGCACATTATCCAAGCTACCGAAGGAGCTGCTAAATATTTGCAGCGTAGCCAACTTTACTTTGATAATTGGCTGTTCACCTTGCTTTCTTTCAATATGGGTTTTACAGGGGCTAAAAATTACTTAGAGCGGCAGTACCGTACCAAAAACATCAGAGGCATGAAGCAAGTACAAATAGATGCACAAACGCATTGGTATATTCGTAAGTTTTTGGCTCACAAAATTGCCTTTGAAGATGAAGTAGGTTTGTACTCACCAGCTTATCAGTTAAAGCCTCGCCCTGCTCAGGCACGCCAAACACTAAGGCAGATTGCCAAAGAACAGACCTGCCAATGCGATGAAGGATTGCTCAAAGTACATAATCAATGGCTCAAAGCCAATGCAATCCCAATGGACAAAACCTACTCGGTGATTTTGCCCTTAAAATAAAGTCATGCTAGAGTTTCTATTCATTGCACTATTTTTGTTAAGCCTCATAATACAAATTATTTTTCACGCCAAAGTAGGGCTTAGTTTGTATTGGCACCAAGCAAAGCAAGAGACAGAAGCCCAGCATAGTGTTTCGGTGGTTGTCTGTGCGCACAATGAGCAGCATAACTTAGCGCGGTTAGTGCCTAGCCTTATGCGACAAGAATACACCAATTTTGAGGTCATCATTGTCAATGACCGCTCCACTGACGGTTCTCAAAATTGGCTTGAAGCACAGGCAAAAAGATACGATAACTTGCAGAGTATAACTATTTTGGCAACACCGAGCGGCTTCAATCCAAAGAAATATGCCCTCAAACGAGGCATTGAAGCTGCCAAGGGAAGTATCTTGTTGCTCACAGATGCAGACTGCCTGCCCGCAAGTAGCACCTGGATACAAAAAATGCAAAGCCATTTCAAGTCCAATACAGAGGTAGTCTTGGGCGTTGGGCTTTACCAACAAGCCCCTACTTGGCTCAATGCTTTTATACAGTTTGAAACTTTTTATACGGCCTGGCAGTACCTTGGCTTTGCCAAAATGGGAATCCCCTACATGGGTGTAGGAAGAAACCTAGCGTATAAAAAATCAATTTTTGAACAAAAAGAATTTTTTTTTGATGAGATAAAACATATTACTGGAGGCGATGACGACCTTTGGATAGGCAAAATAGCCCATAAAGACAATACAACAATTTGCTTGGATAAGGCGGCATTTACTTACTCACTACCCAAAGAGACCTTCAAGAGTTGGTTCAAACAAAAGCAAAGGCATTTATCTGTGGGAAAGCACTACGCCCCGCTTATCAAGTTGTATTTGGGCGCATTGCACCTGTCGCAAGCAGTTTTTTGGGTGTCGAGTCTAGGATTATTTTATAAGTATTTATACCCCTTTTTAAATGGGGGTTATTACTTGATTTTACTTTTTTTGCTCAGAGAAGTGGTTTTAATGGCGTCTTGGGCATTTGTCAATAAGAAATATCACTTGAATTTAGTTACAAATAAGTTACTCTTTTTGGATTTATTATACATTTTTTATATCTTTATCACAAGCATAAGCGCATTTAGCAAAAAGAATATTCCATGGAATTAGACAATACTAAGAAAAAATTTTCTGATAAGGCACTGCAAGATTTTCATTTGATTGACTTGGCAAGAAATGAAGGCGACCAAAGGGCGTATGCCGAGCTAATGGACCGCTACCGAAAGCCCCTCTACCATACCATGCTCAAAATGGTGAAAAACACTGATGACGCCGAAGACCTAACCATAGAGGCTTTTGCCAAGGCTTTCAAAGGGCTCGGCAAATTCAAAAAAGAATACACTTTCAGTACTTGGCTTTTCAGGATAGCTACCAACAATTGTATTGACTTTATACGCAAGAAAAAGCTCGATACCATGAGCATCAGCGGTATGTTCAAAGATGATAATGGAGAAGATGTAGGTATGGAAATCAAAGATGGTAACCTTGACCCCCAAGAAAGAGCTATCAAAGAGGAAATGAAAACCTATATGCAACTTTTTGTAAATAAACTACAGCCAAAATACCAACGCTTAGTAAAGCTACGATATTTTAAGGAATACTCTTATGATGAAATCGCCAAAGAGATAGACATACCCCTAGGAACGGTGAAGGCACAGTTACATAGAGCAAAGGAGCTGCTCCAAGATATTATCAGAGATAAAAAAGAAAGCATTTGAGGTGCTTAAGATTGAATTATTTATGGTAAGATACCTATCTGATTCCTAGCCGTACTACTAACCTCTCTGGGTGTGGTATTGCTAGGAATCTATTTTTAATCTGACAGATTTTGATTTATTTGGTATAAATTTATACACCGAAAGCATGGCTTTTTTAAACAAGTGAGTAAAAAACTCTATTTAGCAAAAGTACGAAGTTCCAGTGTCTCAACAATCTAAAAAGAATGAACTATCTTCAAAAAGAAATCTTCACACTCATTCAGCAAGATGAGCAGCTTACAGCCCAGCTATTAGATGAAGTAAATGAAGGAATCAGTTTGTTAGATTTACAAAACGAACAGCAAGAATGGGTACAAGCCAACCTATGGAAGCGTCTTGGTATTGAGCAGCGCACCACAGAGCCACTGCCCCTCACCTCTTTCACAAAGCCCGACAATCAAATACAATGGGAAAAATTCTTTCAAGTACAAATCAGCTCAAAAAAAATAAATTTTGAATATGATTTCTGCTTTGTGCCACAGCCCAATAAAGAAGTACACCTCAGGGCAGCTATGAGGGTTTTTTATGATGCAAGTGGACAGCCTAGCCGGTTATTAAAAGTTTTTCGTGAGGAGGCAGCTACTCAGCCAACTACCTCAGATGCCTCTCCTTTGGCTAATGATGACTTGGAGTTAGAAGAAATTTTCAACCTCAGCGAAGAACTCCTCAGCATTGCCAATACAGAAGGCTATTTCATAAAACTCAATACGGCTTGGCAAGATTTATTGGGCTACTCAGTAGAAAAGCTCAACAATGAAAAATTTTTAGACCTGGTGCACCCCGAAGACCGCCCAGCTACTCAAAAAGCATTTCAAAAACTTTTGCAGGGTGAAGAAAAAAAACAATTCACCAATCGCTATCGTGATGCCAATGGCAAATATTATTGGATAGAATGGAGGTCTGTACTCAAAAACGGATTAATTTATTCTGTTTCAAAAAATATTACTAAGCAACTCACCGCACAATCAGAGATAGCCAAACAGCAAGCTATGCTAGACAATGTTGGCAGCACTTTGCCTGGTATGCTGTTGTGCTATGTACTCAAACCTGATGGTACAGATGAGTTGGTATATCTCAACAAAGGAGTACGTGATATCTATGGCATCACGCCTGAGGAAGCCATGAAAGACATCAATCGCATTTGGTCAAAAGTATATCCTGAAGATATGCCTGCATTTCAAAAAAGTATTGCGGACTCTGCTGCTCAATTAAGCACTTGGCAATATACCTGGCGCGTGAAACTAGGTGAAAACACTACCAAATGGCTGCTAGGGCGTGGCACTCCACAAAAGCAAGAAGACGGCAGTGTGCTCTGGAATACACTCATCTTGGACATTACGCCACGAAAAAAGCTAGAAGAAGCACTCCAGCAACAAAACTACCTCTTGAAAGGCATCATAGAAAGCACCCAAAATGCCATCTTCTCAGTAGATACTCATTACTACTACACCAGTTTCAACAAAGTGCACCAACAAGCTATGCTAATGCTCTATGAAGTGGAGATTGCCGTGGGTATGAATGCCATTGATTGTATCAAAAATGCAGAGGATAAAGCCAAGGCAATTGAAAAACTTGATCGAGTCTTGCAAGGAGAAACGCTCATAGAAGAAAGTGTCTATGGGCAGGATACCCACGAACAAAGATATTATCAGGTAGCACACAACCCTATCTTTGATGACCAAGGGGCGGTGACAGGGGTAGCTTTTATTGCCATAGATACCACAGAGCGAAAAAAAGCTGAACTTCAACTCCTAGCTACCAACCAACGCCTCCAGCTTCTAGAGAACTTTATCAACCAAAGCCAAGATGCCATCCAAGTAAGTGATGAACAAGGCAGAATGGTGTATGTAAACAAAGAAGCCTCTCAGAGGCTCAATATCTCTGCCGAGGAGGTGCAGACCTATCAAGTAATGGATTTTGAACCTATTTTCAAGAATCAGATTGAATGGCAAAAACACGTAGAAGAACTCAAGCAAAAAGAAAAACTCATTATAGAAAGTGAGAACTATAGTCATAAAGATAAAAAAAGTATTCCCATAGAAGTAACCGTGGCTTACCGAACCATAGAAGGAAAAGGTTATGTTATTGCCATCTCGCGTGATATAAGCGAAAGAAAAGAAGCGGCAAAACAACTAGAAATTCAGAAAAAATACCTCGAGACCGTCGTCAATTACTTCCCTAATGGCTCTATTAGCCTTGTAGATGAAAACCTGAATGTACTCCTTACAGGTGGAGAGGGCTATAAGGTGCATCAAATAGACCCTAAAAAATTCATAGGAAAACCCCTCGAGAAAGTGTTCTCCCCTCAGGTATTTGAAAAAGTGAATCAAAACCTAGATACATTAGGAGAAGGACAGGCTATCTCTTTTGAGATAGAAGCACTAGGGAGGTATTACCTCAATACCATTCAAGATTTTTTTGATGAAGTGAGCCAAATTGATGCTTATATTTTACTTTCTATTGATATTACAGATCGAAAAAACTATGAAGCGCAAATACTTCAAAAAAATAAAGAGCTACAAGCCTCCGAAGAGGAATTAAGGCTATACAATGAAGAACTTAATCACGCAAAAAATATTCTCGAGAACCAAAAAACACAACTTCTGCTCATCTTTGAGGCTGCTAATTTAGGTACTTGGGACTGGGACATGGAAACCAATCATACTCTCTACAACGACCAGTGGGCGATTATGCTGGGCTACGACCCCACAGAGATAGCCCCCCACGCCGATTCTTTCCTGGCACTGCTACACCCCGATGATGTAGAGAAAATGCAAAGAATGTTGGCTTATCAGAATGAAGGAAGAATCACTGCTTTCAAAGAAGAAATCAGAATGAAAGCAAAATCTGGAGAGTGGAGATGGATACAAGACACAGGCAAAGTTATTTTTGACAAAGAAAAAAAACAAAGCAGACGTGTCATTGGCATACACCAAGATATTACAGAGCGTAAAATCTATGAGCAAAAAATACTCCACGCCAACCAAGAACTAAGAGCATCTGAAGAAGAACTCAAAGCCTCCGAAGAAGAACTCAAAGCTTACATAGAAGAACTCAATGAAGCAAAGATGACCTTAGAAGCACAGCAAGAACAACTGTTGCTCGTCTTTGAGGCTGCCAAACTAGGTGCATGGGATTGGGACATGGCGGAAAACTACACCACATACAACAAACAGTGGCTAAAGCTCATGGAATATGAAGAAGAAGACCTAGCCAGTTGGGAACTAACAGATGAGGATTTCTTTGAGATGATACACCCCGAAGAAAAAGACAAAATGATAGAAGTTAGCTATCAACTGCTTGCAGGAGCAAAGGAGCGTTTCCAAGAAGAATACCGTATCAAAACCCTTAAAGGCACCTGGAAATGGGTGCTCAATACGGGAAAGGTCATTCAAAAAAGTACACAAGGCAGACCGCTCCGCACCATAGGCGTTTACCAAGACATTAGCACACGCAAAGAATCAGAATTAGCACTCCAAAAATCAAAAGAAGAAGCCCTCAAACTTACCAAGCAATACCAAGATATTTTAGATAGCCAAACAGTCTATGTACTCAAAACGGACCTAGAGGGCAACTACACTTACATCAATAAGTACTTCTATCAAAAATTTGGTTATCTGGGCTTCCAAATTGGTGCCCCCTATCTTGAAAGTATCATCGCCGAAGATCAACAGAAATATATAGAAACAGTGGAAAAATGTCTTGCCGAACCTGAAACCCCGCACGAAGTGATACTCAGAAAACTTGACCAAGAAGATAATATCAAAGCCAATAAGTGGGAGTTCAGAGGAGTGACAGACAAAACTGGGCAAGTGCAAGAAATCTTGTGTGTAGGTTTTGACATTACTGCACAAATTGAGAGCATCGAGGAAATACAGAGGCTGTTAGACATCAGCAGCACCCAGAATACCAAGCTAAAAAGCTTTGCCTATATCGTTTCTCATAATGTTCGCTCACACGCTGCCAACTTCACAGGGCTGCTAGGGCTCATCAAAGAAACTGAAAATCAACAAGAAAAAGAACTTTACTATGAGATGTTGGCAACTTGTGCCAAACAGCTAGATGAAACTATCTATAACCTTAACGAAATCATCTCTATCAATGAAAACCTAGCTAAACCAAAAGATAAACGGAATCTGAAAGCCGAAACGCTTAGAACTTTAGATATCCTAGCAGGCGAAATTATTAACCATCAAGTAGCGATTACCATTAATGTACCCGATGATATTGAGGTAGTAGTGATTCCAGCTTATTTAGAAAGTGTTTTGCTCAACTTGATAAGTAATGCTATTAAATATAGAAACCCACAACATTCACCTACCATTGAAATAAGTGCCGAAAAGAAAACTAATACTACCTGCCTTTACGTTAAAGACAACGGGCTGGGCATAGACTTAAAAAGACACCAAGCCAAACTATTTGGAATGTACAAGACCTTCCATAACAACCCCGACGCAAGAGGTTTTGGGCTATACATTACCAAAACCCAAATAGAGGCAATGGGTGGTAAGATAGAAGTAGAAAGCCAAGTAAATGTAGGTTCAACTTTTAAAGTTTTTTTTTATGACTCCAATTAAATACATAGCCATCATTGAAGATGACCCTATCACTACGCTGATAATTAAAAAATCTTTGGAAAAAAACATACAAAATGTTACCCTCAAATCCTTCAAAAATGGACAGGAAGCATACCAAAGCCTAGTTGATGAATACCAAACCCTAAACCTACTCCCCGATTTGATACTGCTTGATATCAATATGCCTGTGATGAATGGCTGGGAATTTTTAGATGCTTTTCAGAAAGTAGAAAAATCTAAAAGTGTACCTGTTGTGATGCTTACCTCCTCCATAGACCTTGAGGACATCAACAAATCCAAGCAATACACAAAGGTAAAAGGTTACTTCTCAAAACCACTCGACAACGAAAAGATACAAGAAATGCTATCACTTGTTTCAGCATAACCCTGCACTACACACTGAGCGGGCAAAAAGTAAAATCTCTTGTGATAAAACGAAGCGCGCATATCACAAAATAAGTACCAAATACTTGCAAATGGAAGCACAAATAAGCATCTTTGTATATGATTAAAAATGAACTCCAAAAAAACTAAAGACAGCAACAAACCCATGGACAATCACTTCACCTATAACCAAGCCGTTTTTGGGCTGATGCTACTTGGCGCAAAAGCAGATGGCAAACTCCAAGACAAAGAAAAACATCTCCTGGTGGAGTTGAGCAGCGAAGAACATCACCTTACTGCCGAGGAATACAAATACATTATCAACGAAGCCAAAGAAAAGAGCGACCACGATTTTGCAAAAATAGTATTTGATACGCTTAATGCATATTCCGAACAAGAACGCATCAAGGCACTTTTTTGGCTTTTGCAGCTTATCAAGGCAGATACAAGCAGCGACCACGAAACCTTTGGTAATAATCAAAGTGAAATGAGAATCTTCCAACAAGCAATCAAGATGCTCAATATATCTTCTGAGCAAGTAGCTGATTATGAGCAGAGTAGAGAGTAAGAAAGATTTTTGAAAATTCAATTAAAGGGCTTCTTTTTCTTGAATAAAGCTATCCAGCTTTTGGTGTAAAGCAGCCACTTCTTGTGCGCGAGGCATTTGTCCTTTGGCTTTGAGGTATTTCTGAAAGTGCATCAAAGCGGTATGCATTAGTTTGAGGTCTTGCAATGAAATTTGTAGCCGAGAACTTTCCTCTTGCAAAAAATCATCATTTTCTTCTTGTGCGGTCTCCAAATCATCTGAAAAGGGTGCTTTTGCCCAATCAGGCAATTCTTCTTGGGGGTGAGTAGGCTTTAAGTGTTGGCTTTTGGGTTGAGGATGAGGACTAGGTAGCCGCCCTTTGACCAATTTAGTAACCTTATCAATCAGTAGTTTGGGAGAAATATAGGCAATCTTTGGCATCTTTTGAGGGCTATTAGTTTTGATTCTTAATGATTTTTCTTGCAAAAATTGAGTATTTTTAGCTCACAATTTCAAATAACAAATGCTTGCTTACTCATTTACAAAAATAATGAGAAAGTCTTAAAAGTTTAGTTTGCTTGCCAATTTTTATGAAAATCTGTGGAGGTTAGTTTCTACATATAGCCCACCATAAAAAGTACCAGCCTACCATAATTTTTTCTTACATTTTCTATAATTTTTAATGAGCTTTCAATAAATTTGTATTGAAGAAGATGAAAAATGCAATATCAAAGAAAAACTTATTCAAAAAGTTGTGTAATTGCTTAGATAGATTATCTCCACAACACCCTCAGCATGAAGTCTTTGTAGAAACATAAATACAAGTGCATAAAACCCAAATAAATAGAGGAGGTATCTTTGTTGTCGTCTTAACCTTAGATTGGTAAACCTAAATAATTACAAAGCTGCTTTGATATTCAATCAACGAGCCTATCATCATACGGACTTGAACATTCAATAAATAGTAATTCAATGAAAACTTTTCACTCCGAACGCAATGCTGATTTTTTCAATCAAATTAGTAAAAATCACTTTCCCGAATACCTCGGCATGAAAATCACAGATGTTAAAGAAAACTATTTGGAAGCGATACTTCCTATCAAACCACAATTCTACGCCCCCAACGGCTATTTGCATGCAGGTAGTTTGGTTGGTTTTGCTGATAGCGTAGCAGGCTATGCTACTGTGGCGCATTTTCCCGAAGGTGTAGTAGGCTTCACAACCATAGAGCTAAAAACGAACTTCCTCAGCACTGCCAAAGAAGGGGAAGTGCTTGCCATTGCCACGCCCGAACATTTGGGCAAAACTACCCAAGTCTGGGACGTACTCTTAAAGCACAAAACAACTGACAAAAAAATGGCAATTTTTAGATGTACCCAAATGCTGATTTATGCAAAGAAATAGCTGGTCTTTTAGCCTAGGGAAAGCCCCCTAATCCCCAAAAGGGGAATTAATTGATAAAATAACCAACAACCCAATAACCGATGATTAATAACCAATGATTCAATGACTAATTACTCAAAACCCAATAATCAATCATAAACCAAACTTCCCCTTTGAGGGCTGGGGAGCTTTAACCTATGAAAGTAACAACAGAAAAAAAAGAAAATATCACCTTTATTCGTATCAATCGCCCAGAGGTGCGCAATGCCATAGATGGCGAAACAGCACAACAATTGGCAGCGGCTTTCCGTGCTTTTGAAGCAGATGAAGAAGCTAGGGTTGCACTTTTTGGTGGTACAGGAGGTACTTTTTGTGCGGGTGCAGATTTGAAGGCGTTGGCAGCAAGCGAAAGCGAGGAGCAAACTCCTTTGCAAATGAATGCTTACAGTGATGCCCCTCTTGGGGTGAGCCGTATGCTTTTGAGCAAACCCGTCATTGCAGTAGTAGAGGGCTATTCAGTAGCTGGAGGCTTAGAACTGGCTCTTTGGTGCGATTTGCGTGTGATGGAAGAAGATGCCCAGTTTGGGGTTTTTTGTAGGCGTTGGGGTGTCCCTCTGGTGGACGGTGGCACGGTGCGGTTGCCACGCTTGATAGGCTTGAGCCGCGCATTGGATTTAATTTTGACGGGCAGGGCAGTAGGAGCAGAAGAGGCTTTTCAAATAGGGCTTGCTAACCGAGTAGTACCCACAGGTAAAGTCTGGGAAGAAGCCCTCAAACTAGCCCAAGAGATAGCCAAGTTTCCACAAAATTGCCTCCGAAACGACAGGATGAGCACGTACGAACAATTTGGTATGGACTTAGACACTGCCCTACGCAACGAATTTTATAAAGGCTACCAGACCCTAATGAGCCAAGAAACACTGATAGGTGCAAAGCGATTTGCCCAAGAGGGAAAAGGTAGGAAAGGGAATTTTGAGGACATTTAACACTAAATCAATAAAAATATGCACCCCAACGAACAGAAAATCAAAGGTTTTTACACGCATTTCAATCAAAGAGATGCCCAGAAAATGGCAAACTTTTATGCCAAAAATGTTTATTTTAAAGATGCTGTCTTTGAACTGAAAGACAATGAAGTAAATGCTATGTGGCAGATGCTCTGCCAAAGAGCTGGAGCAGATTTTAAGGTAAGTTGTAAAAATATAAAAGCCTCAGACACCGAGGGCAGTGCCGAGTGGGAAGCTTTTTATACCTTCTCACAAACAGGCAAAAAAGTCCATAACCGCATCAAAGCACATTTTCTCTTCAAAGAGGGCAAAGTCTATCAACACATAGATACTTTTGATTTTTGGAAATGGACAAGACAGGCTTTTGGACTATTGGGCTTTCTGATAGGCTGGACGAGTTTTTTTAAGCGAAAAGTCAGTAATACGGCGGGTCAAAATCTTCAAAAATTTATTCAAAAAAATAAACTCAGCTAATATGAAAACCACCGAACTCAAACTGACTGCTCAAGATGGCTTTGCGCTCTGTACTACTGCATTCGCACCTGAAAAAGCAAACGGAAGAGTTGTTTTACTCAACCCTGCCAATGCCGTAAAACAAAATTACTATGCTGCCTTTGCAAATTACTTAGCAGCGTAAGGCTATTGGGTCTATACTTATGAATACAGAGGAATCGGAAAATCCAAACCAGCCAACATCAAAGATTTTAAAGGTACAATGAGCGACTGGATATTGCAAGACTATGCCGCAGTGCTGAAATACATCATCAAAACACACCCCAAAGACAAAAAATAGTGTTTGGGCATAGCTTTGGCGGGCAAATCATGGCACTTTTGCCCGAAAGCCAACACATAGACCTTGGCGTAATGGTAGCCGTTCAGACAGGCTACTGGAAAGATTGGAAGGGCAAAGGCAGGCGTATGATGTGGTCGCTTTCTCACTTACTCTTGCCTATCACTTCCAAAATATGGGGCTACGTGCCTGCTAAAATAGGACTAGGTGAAGATTTGCCCAAAGGAGTAGCCCTCGAGTGGGCAAAATGGATTAAAAATCCTGATTACCTTTTTGATTTTATTCCTAACGCAAAAAAACTGGCTGTTAATTTTCAAAAACCCGTATTGGCTTGGAGTTTTGAAGATGATAGCTATGCCCCTATTGAGCCTGTCAGAGCTTATATGCGCTACTTTCTCAATACTTCATTTCTGCATAAGCACCTAAAACCTACTGATATTCAAGCAAAGAGTATAGGGCATTTTGGTTTTTATAGAGAAAAATTTAAAGCAACACTTTGGCAAGATACCCTCGATTGGATAAAAGAAGAATTGAACAAAGAGCTAATTGCCAATTCAAAATAATTTTGTTTCTTTGAAAAATGAGATGTATTCTCAAAATATAAATATTAACTCACTTAATAATGAATGAACCTATGACAACAAATACCCAAAACCCCGAACAATTAGAGAAAGACAAACAATTTCTTACTACCACAGTAGCCGAAGCACTCACCAAAATCACAGCAGATGCACAACCTACTTGGGGCACTTTTACAGCACAAGAGATGATAGAACACCTCGCAGATGCTACCCGCAAGTCTGTAATGAAAACTTGGGACCCTGCACGAGAAGCAAAGGAAGAACAAAAAAAGTTCAAGCAGTTCTTTTACTCAGACAAGCCTATGATGAAAAACTTGCCCAATCCACTTTTTAAAGAAGGAAAGCCCGACTTGATTCACCCCGACATAGAAACAGCTAAAGCTGACCTACAAAAAGCAATGCAAGAACTTATCACCAACTGCGAGGCAAACCCAGAAGTAGAGTATTTTCACTTTTACGCTGGCAATATGAGCTATCAAGATTTACTCAGATTTCACGTAAAACATTACACCCACCATTTAGAACAGTTTGGAGGACTGATGGGCTGAGGAACTGAGGAACTGAGGAACTGATGGGCTGAAGTAAAGACATTAGATGGTTAGTCATTAGGAAATAGGAAAGCTAATGACCAATGACTCAATGACCTAATGACCAATGACCAATGACCCAATGACCCAATAACTTAATAGCCAATAAACAATTGTAACTTTTATAAAATGAAAACAAGAATAGAACCCTTATCGCCTCCTTACGAGGAAAAAACAGAAGAATTACTCGCCTCTATGATGCCACCTGGCGTGCCACCTATTGCCCTGTTTAGGACATTGGCGCACAATCCACGCATTTCGGAGAAGCTAAGAAATGGCAGTTTGATAGACCGTGGCGCACTGACGCTGCGAGAGCGGGAAATCATCATAGACCGCACTACGGCACTTTGCAAGGCAGAGTATGAGTGGGGTGTGCATATCGCTTTCTTTGCCGAAAAAATCAAACTTACCCCTGAGCAAATCACGAGCCTTGTGTCTGGAAAAGCCGATGATGATGTCTGGACTGCCTCCGAAAGTGCTTTGATACAAGCCGCAGACGACCTGCACAAGGAAACTCAAATCACAGATACGACTTGGGAAAAGCTACAAGCACACTTTTCTGCGGAGCAAATCATTGAAGTAATTGCCATAGTAGGCTATTACCATACTATTTCGTTCATTGCCAATGGCTTGAAGATAGAAAATGAGCCTTTTGGCGCAAAGTTTGCTGACTACCAAGCGTAGCGCGAAAATAAAAATATAAAAAAAATGCAAAAATATTTTGCAGTTATTGAAACAAATATTATCTTTGTGTCGTTAAGAAATCGTAAAGTTTAGAAACAAGTTAAAATTCAGAAACAAATGTTACGCAATTCATTCAAACACATGTTTAATCCCTCATTTGATAGTAAGCCGCTAGGCAAGACCTATTTTATTGATTATCAGGGGAATGGATTGGGTTTTTGGATAAATAAATTGAAAGAAAAAGAGCACAGCAGTTAAAAACTTTCAAGAATAATTTTCAAAAGCCCGAGCCGCCCAAAGCAGTTCGGGTTTTTTTATGCCTTCTTACTTGGCTTCACAAGCCAAGTCTGAAATTGTATTGTATTAGAAAAGTGCAATTCAGGTAAATTATGTACCATGGCTAAATCAAAAATTGGGTGTCGTAAAAAAGAGTTACTTCGGGGTTCTTCGGACGCAAGTCCTCGCAGGTTCGAATCCTGCCTTCTCAGGTTTTGAGAAGTGGCGGAGTGGGTAAACGCAAAGAAAATAGTCTCTTTTTGCCTGTTACCCCAAAATTTTATGAAGCCATAAAAATATGCGTTAGTAGCCGAGTTGGTCAAGGCACTGGTCTGAAAAACCAGCCATGTAGGTTCGATTCCTACCTTTCGCACCAGCTTCGCTTGTAGCTCAGGGGTAGAGCTTCTCACTTTTAATGAGAAAGTCGCAGGTTCGAATCCTGCCAGGAAAACCAAGAAAAGGAAGTACGCCAAAGTTGGAGAGTTGGAGTGGTCTGTAAAATCATTGCCTTCGGGCTGAGTAGGTTCGAGTCCTACTACTTCCACTAAAAAGAGTGCCGTAGAAAAGTTTTACATCGTAATTCATTTGGCAGAGTAACTGTTTGGTAAACAGTATGAGTAGGTTCGAATCCTACCTGTAACTTTTTGACTGTAGTCTCTTTTTGAAATTTGAAGATACCAAAATATAAACAGTGCCGTAAGATAGCGTTACTTCGCTTTCCACGCCGGAGGTTGTGGGTTCGAGTCCCACTTCTCGAGAGAGAATAGTTCAATTAAATTGGATAGAATGCCGTTAATAGTCGCTATTTGCTTGTTGCCTGTTTTTTATACTTCTTTTTTAAAGTATTCAAAGATTGAAAAAAACTAATAGGGTGCCGTAAAGAAGTCTTACTTCGTAATTCAATAGGTTAGAATAACTGTTTGGTAAACAGTAGGAGCAGGTTCGAACCCTGCCATAAGTGACTTTTTGCCTGTTGCCCCTTATTTGATAGCACCAAAAATATAAAACAGTGCCGTAAAGAAGCGTTACTTCGCCATTTAAGCCGTGGGTCGGGGGTTCGAGTCCCTCCGTCGTTGCTAGTAGATACATCAACGGTGTAGCTCAGTTGGTTAGAGCAACGTAATAGTTGCTTTTTGTTTGTCGCCTGTTTTTTACTACTTTAAAAATAAAAAATAATTCAAACACAATGGTAACAATCTCAAAGTGTTTACACTATTTCAGGCAAACAGTCATCAAAAGAGAGAGAAAAAGATAAATAGTCATTACACTTCGGTTTGTATGCACAAGCCGAAACCTACAAGCCACAATTAAAAGTAATTGTGCTTGGGAATAAAAAAATTTGGGTGCCGTAGATAAGAGTTACTTCGGGGGACTGAAGAATTGCAGGTTCGAATCCTGCCCTCCATACTAGGATAGCTGATAGGCTATGCTTATTTGTGTGATACTTTGGAGGTGGTGTAATTGGTAAACACGTCAGAATAGTTCTCTGTCGCTTATTGCCCCAAAATTTTATCAAAAAATTAAAAATCAACAGTGTTAAATAAAGAAAGTACGCCAACGCGGAGAGTTGGAGTGGTCTGTAAAATCATTGCCTTCGGGCTGAGTAGGTTCGATTCCTGCTACTTTCACTAAAACAGTGCCGTAAAGAAGCGTTACTTCGCTTTGTTAAGCCGTAGGTCGGGGGTTCGAGTCCCTCCGCCGTTACCAATATTTAACGGTGTAGCTCAGTTGGTTAGAGCAACGTAATAGTCGCTTTTTGCTTGTCGCCTGTTTTTTAAAATACTCAATAGAGAAAAAATACCTTGTAAGATGGCTTTGCGTGCAGGTGTGTTACAAATAGCGAAGCTGTCCTTTTTGATAAAAGTGTCGTATGGTATCACCTTTTAAACCCAATTTCAATGAAGTTTAACACAAAAAAAACAAGCAAAACTACCAACCACGAGGGTGCAGAAGCCTATCAAATCCGCAAAGATTTGGAGCTATACACCACTGTAGTTACTGCTACGCTTTCAGATAAATTCTATGAGAAAGGTGGAGAAAGGCTTGAGCGGATTCGCAAGCTTATCCAAGAAAATGACCCTGCTTTTGTGGCAAAACTTGCCGTTTATGCACGTGAGCAGATGAATTTGAGGTCTATTCCACTGGTATTGGCAGTAGAATTAGCAAAAGTTCACTCAGGCGATAGCTTAGTAGGGCAGATGGTAAGCCGCATTGTGAAGCGTGCTGATGAGATTACGGAACTATTGGCATATTACCAACTCTCAAACCAACGCCAGGGCATCAAAAAACTAGATAAACTTTCTAAGCAAATTCAGAAAGGTTTGGCAGTTGCCTTCAATAGTTTTGATGCGTACCAATTTGCCAAATACAACCGTGCTGCTGAGGTTAAGCTCAGAGATGCGCTTTTTTTGGTACACCTTAAGGCAAAAGACAAAGCACAGCAAGCTATTTTTGATAAAATCGTGGCAGATAACCTTGAAGTGCCTTATACTTGGGAGGTGGAACTCTCTACACTGGGGCAGCGTGGCTTTGCCAGCCCCGAAGAAAAGGCAGCAGCTTTCACTGCAAAATGGGAAGAACTCATAGAAAGTCAAAAAATAGGTTATATGGCAATGCTTCGCAATTTGCGTAACATCTTAGAGGCGAAGGTTAGTGCAGCACATCTCCAAAAGGTATGCGATTATTTGAGCAACCCTAAGGCAGTGCTGAACTCAAAGCAGTTTCCTTTCCGCTTTTTGGCGGCATACAGAGAGCTAAAAGATGTGCAATCTATGCAGACCATACAGATTTTGAATGCACTTGAGCAAGCTGTTCAAATCAGTGCAGGAAACATAGAAGGCTTCGGAGCGGATACTAAAGTAGTATTGGCTTGTGATGTATCGGGCTCTATGCAGCGTCCTGTTTCTGCAAGAAGTAAAATCTTGAGCTACGACATTGGTTTGATGCTCGCCATGCTTTTGCAGTTTAGATGCAAGCAAGTAGTGTCAGGTATGTTTGGCAATACTTGGAAAATCATCAATGTACCGCAGCAAAGTATCTTGTCCAATGTCAATGAGTTCTACAAGCGTGAAGGAGAGGTAGGCTATTCTACCAATGGCTATTTGGTCATCAAAGATTTGCTCACACGCAGAGTAGCCGCAGACAAGGTAATGCTATTTACCGACTGCCAACTCTGGAACAGCAACCAAACAGGTGAAACCATTGCTAACTATTGGGCAAAGTACAAGCAAATGTACCCTGAGGCAAAGCTGTATTTGTTTGACCTCGCTGGATATGGCAATACCCCCCTCAGCATAGAACAAGGTGGCGTACACCTTATTTCTGGCTGGTCTGACAAGGTGTTTGGTGTCTTGAAAGCCCTTGAAGAGGGCAAAGATGCTATTCAATGGATTGATAACCAAGTTGTGTTTCAATAGTAAAAATTCCCCGAGGACTTCTGGTTCGGAGGGGATTTTTTTTAATTAAATTTTTCTCTTTTCACTCTACACGCAGCACTCTAAGTTCAAATCTTCTATTTTGTCTGCGTCCTTCATCGGTTTGGTTAGTGGCAATGGGTTGGCTTTCGCCAAGGGCTTGGGTAATGATTTGTGCTGAGGCGATTCCTTGTGTATTCAGAAAAGCCTTTACAGTATTGGCTCTCCTCTGCGATAGTGCAATATTTCCTTCTTTTGTGCCTATGTTATCAGTATGGGCGGCTATTTCAATGAGCAAGTTAGGGTAAGCCTTGAGAAGCGGACATATTCTGATGAGTTCTTCTTGGGCGTATTGGTTGAGGTCGGCGCGGTTGTATTCAAAAGTTACATTATGAAGCCTTATTTTAGTATTGGGTTTGAGTTCTTTAGCTACCTGCACCTCCAAGTAATTTTCTTTGCCCCGTTGTGGTACAATGCGCTGATTGGTATAAAAAATATATCCCTCATTATTTTTTACTTCCATTTCGTATTCATCTTCTTCACGGACACCTATGCGGTATTTCCCTTGGTTTTGGTATTCGGGTGAGAGCAAAATGGTTTCTGGGCGGGTGCGGTTATGCACAATCCCTCCCAGAGCGAGGGCTTCATCGGTGTTTAAGTCTATAATACTGATGTCAAGGTCAAGTTTATCAGGTTTAAGCGGTACCGAGATGTCAAGGCTATATTCAGTGATGGTATTGAGGTTGATGCGCAAGGTAGTATCTAGGTATTTGGGTGCTGAGATGGTGAGGTCATAAGCATTTTGGATAGCCAATTTAAAACTTGCTTTGCTTTGTTGGGTACGTAGGAGAGAATCTATGGGTCTGTAAGTGTCGGCTAAGTAGATTTTCCAATTGCCTGCTATGCTTTGTGTGGGGATTTCAGCATCTACCAAAGTAAAATTAAATGTTACTTTATTGACCTCGAGGTTGTCATAGACAGGGCTTTCAGCTATGATGGGGGTTTGGGCTTGGAGCGTATAAAAAAAAGCACAGGTCAGCCAGGACATCATTTTCAAAGTAAAAGTAAAGCATTTCATAGTTGTTATATTGTCAATTTTCAACCATTTGATAAACGAGCAGCTGATGGCTTAATACCAATCACGAGTATATCATCTGTTTGGGGTTCATCTTTTTTCCAGTTTGTAAATTCATTTTCTAAGATTTCTATTTGCTGGGAGAAGGTTTTACTCGATATATTTTTCAACAGTTCAATAAAGCGATTTTTAAGGTATTTGCTATCTTCCTCTCCTCCAAATTGGTCTTGAAAACCATCAGTAAAAAGATAGAAAATTTCATCACCTTCGAGCGCAAGCGTTTGTGTACGAAAATTCTTAGCAGATTGTGTGCTTGCGCTTCCAATAAAATGGGTATCCCCTTTGAAAGTATATATTTCTTGGTTTTTTACGTA